>USCM01000224.1 GCA_900553155.1 uncultured Prevotella sp.
CTTCATGAGGCTCAGAGGTGTGGCTCCGGTGGTGGCGTCGGTGTAGCTTGTCTGTTGGCCCACTACTGGCCACGACGTCATCTGTACCGGGAAGCTTACCAGCAGCACACATCTTCCAACGAGGGCAGGGTTGAAAAGGTTGCAGCCCAGTCCGCCGAACGTCATCTTGCCGATGCCTATTGCCACTACTGCGCCAAGCAAGACGATGCCTATGGGCAGGTTGCTCGGGAGGTTCATGCCAAGGAGCAAGCCCGTAATTACAGCCGAACCGTCGGATAGGGTAGGCTTGCTGTGCAGCATATACTTGGTTATTGCCCATTCGGTGAGCATACAAGCGGCAATGCTTGTTAGGCATACAATGGCAGAGCCGATGCCGAAGTAGGCAAACGACACTATCAAGGCAGGCATAAGCGCAAATATCACGCCGTACATATTGCGCTTTGTACAGTCGCCGCCGTGTATGTGGGGTGATAGTGAAACTATGAGGTTTGACATGCGGTGTATTAAGTGAAAGATGAAAAGTGAAGAGTGAAAAATCCGTTTGCCGGTATTCTTTGTTACGCTCTTGTTGGGTTATTGTTTTATTGTAAAGGGTTGGGGTTGACGTGCGTTGGTAGCACCTATTTCTTAGCCCTTCCCTTTATTATCGCCATTACGCTTTGCTTGCCCAGGCGGATGTTGTCGAGCAGCGGTCGGTAGGCAGGGCAGGTAAACTGGCACGAGCCACACTCGATGCACGATGTGATAAGCTCTTCCTCGCACTTGTCCCACATCTTCATGGATGAGGCTGTGGCAAGCAGATAAGGCTCAAGTCCCATTGGGCATACGTCCACACACTTGGCGCAGCGCAGACACGGACCCGGTTTGTGGCGTCTTGCCTCTCGTCCGCTGAGCACGGTAAGGCTGTTGGAGCCTTTAACGATAGGAGCTTCGATGGAGATAAGCGCCTTGCCCATCATGGGGCCGCCCGACAACACCTTGTTCTCGCTTACAGGCAGTCCGCCGCAAGCATCTATCAGCAGGCTTGCCGGTGTGCCCAAGCGCACAAGAAAGTTGGCTGGCTTTGCCATCTCCTTACCCGTTACGGTGGTGTAGCGTTCTATCAGCGGCTTGTGCTTCATCACAGCCTCGTACACGGCAAAGGCTGTTGCCACGTTCTGCACTATAGCTCCCACGTTGACGGGAATGGCAGGAGGTGCTGGCACTTGTCGGCTTATAACGGCATCAACAAGTTGCTTCTCGCCACCTTGTGGGTATTTCTGTTTCAGTTCGACAATCTCTATATTGTCGTTGTTCTTTGTCTTCTCCTTAAAGAGGGCTATGGCTTCGGGCTTGTTTGCCTCGATGCCGATGTAGCCGCGGCTTGTCTTGGCAGCCTTCATCAAGAGGTCGAGACCTACAAGAATCTCGTCGGCATGCTCCATCATCAGTCTATAGTCGGCTGTGATGTATGGCTCACACTCTACACCGTTCAGTATAACACACTCGGCGGTGCATCCTGGAGGCGGCATAAGCTTGATGAAGGTGGGAAATCCGGCACCGCCCATACCCGTAACGCCAGCCCACTTGATGCGGTTGACAATCTCCTCGGGTGTCAGCTCGGTATGGTCGTCAAGGCGTTCGAGCTTGGCAGAGCGGTCTATCGACTCCTCCCACTCGTCGCCCTCGACATTTATTATGATCGCAGGCTTGCGGTAGCCCGACGCGTCGATGGCTGTGTCTATCTTGAACACCGTGCCCGACACGCTACTGTATATAGGTGCCGACACAAAGCCTCCGGCTTCGGCGATGAGCGTTCCCACCTTTACGTGGTCGCCCTTCTGTACTACCGGTTTGGCAGGAGCGCCTATATGCTGCGACAGAGGAAACACGGCTTGCTTAGGCAGCGGTGCCATCTGTGTGGGTATGTCTGCCGAGAGCTTGTTGTCTTCGGGGTGTATACCGCCTATTCTGAATGTTCTCATTATTCTGCTGTGGATGTTTTTAATGGAGGAAAGTTTACGCTTACGATGGCATGTCGTGGACAGGCCTTCTCGCACTTGCGGCACATACGACACTTGGCAGGGTCGATGTAAGCCACATTGTTGTCTATAGAGATTGCGTCAAAAGCGCACTCCTTGGCACACTTGCCGCAAGCTATGCACGATAGGTCGCAGGCTTTGACGGCAGCCGGACCGCGGTCTTTGTTTACGCAGCTAACGTATAGGCGGCGGTCCTTGGGTCCGCGTGGACGCAACTCAATGACGCCGCGTGGACAGGCCTTGGCACAAGCGCCGCAAGCTGTACACAGGTCGGGGTCGACAACGGGCAACCCCGTCTCCTCGCTAATCTTTATTCCGCCGAAAGAGCATGCCTCGGCACAGTCGCCGCAACCCAAACAGCCGTATCCACAGGCTGTCTCGCCCATGCCGCAGGCGTTCATGGCGCGGCATGTATGCAGTCCGTCGTACTGGGCTATGAGCTTGCGCTTGTCGCAGTCGGCTTGGCATCGCACAACGGCAATGCGTCGTTCGCCTTCGGCAACGGCCATTCCAAGGATGTCGGCAATCTTCTGCATGGTCTCGCTTCCGCCCACAGGGCATGCCAATCCGTCTATAGAGCCGCCGTCGGCAGCCTTAACGATGGCAGCCGCCAAGCCCGAGCAGCCTGCAAATCCGCATCCGCCACAGTTGGCTTGTGGCAAGGCTTGCGCTACCTCGCCAATGCGAGGGTCCTCGGTTACGGCAAAGCGTTTAGAGCAAACGTATAGCACAACAGCCGCAATAATGGCTATTGCGCCAAGAACGACGAGTGCTGTAAGGATATAATTCATAATAGTTGTTATTGTTTCTTGGTTTTTATGGTCAATCGGCAAGGCGTACTTCAAAATGTCGGTTGATGTATTTCCTTATGAGATATATAATAAAGTAATAAACTCCAATCACACCAATGGCGCTTAGGGCAGCTATCTCGTCGGTGGCTCCGTTGTAGTGGAGGGCAAGCATGGTTGAGACAAACAGCACAAGAGGCAAGGCGAATCCTATAGCCACGGCGTAGCGTCCTGCCTTGGCTGTAATCTCCACCTGCACGCGATCGCCCTTTTGGTATTTTGCAAGGCGTTGGTCGTCGATGTCCACGTACGTTATTTTGCCGGAATGGATATTGCATCTGCTGCTTGCTTCGCACGTCTGACATGCCGAAGGGCGTACAATCTGTATGCGTGCGTGGGTGCCGTTGATGCTTTCTATCACCCCGCATTGGCGTATCTTGGTGTTCATATCTTTGTCGTTTGTTTAGTGTTATTAAGTGTGCCTTTGTTGAAGGCACACTTGTTGAACATTGCAAAAGTACGATTTATATGTGGTAACGGCAAATAAATTGTTGATATTTTGTTGCTTTTGTTTGGGGTATACGCCAAAAAAGTGTACATTTGCAATTAAATCTAAAACACTTTAGCGAAATGATTAAACCCTCTGAACAAA
>USCM01000225.1 GCA_900553155.1 uncultured Prevotella sp.
GGCCGCCGATGGCGTTTACATGGCCACGTTGTCTACCGAGGACCAGGCAAAGTACATAGGATGGCAGGGCGCGTTCTACAACATAGCCAAGATAGCCGCGACAGGCGGACTGGTTTACCTCGCTGGAACACTGATAAAGCATTTCACTGGCGACGTGACAGGACTCGACGCCGTGGCAGCCGCGGCAGCCAAACATCAAGGCACCGTGATGGCCTGGACGACAATAATGGCAATCATTGGCATCGTGATGGTGGTTTTGGGTGTGTACCACATAAAATTCCTGCCTGCAGACGCAAAGAAAAAAGCTGACGAGAAGCCTGGATTCAAGGACACAATGCGTGAACTGGGAGGCGTGTTTGCCGACTTCTTCCGCAAGCGACACATTATTTATTATATATGCTTCATTATCCTGTATCGCTTTGCCGAAGGATTCGTCATGAAGATTGTGCCTTTGTTCCTCAAGGCCGACCGCGCTGACCAGGGACTCGGACTCTCCGAGGAGCAGATAGGTATATGCTACGGCACCTTCGGCGCCGCGGCCTTCGTGATAGGAAGCATACTCGCCGGATACTACATAGCGCACCGTGGATTGCAGAAGTCGCTCTTCTCGCTTTGCTGCGTGTTCAATCTGCCGTTCGTGGCCTACACGTTGTTGGCCATCTATCAGCCAGAGAGCCTGTGGCTTATTGGTGGTGGCATCGTGCTTGAGTATTTCGGCTATGGTTTCGGTTTCGTTGGCTTGACACTGTTCATGATGCAGCAAGTAGCGCCAGGAAAGCACCAAATGGCACACTACGCCTTCGCCTCAGGCATAATGAACCTCGGAGTGATGCTGCCGGGCATGCTCAGCGGCTTCGTGAGCGATTGGCTCGGCTATCGCGACTTCTTTATCTTTGTGCTCGTGTGTACCATACCCGCATTCTTGATAACATGGTTCGTGCCGTTCACGTACCCTGACAAGAAATAAATCAGGAATACAAAAAAATTATACTCTTAAACAAAATAGATTATGAGCAAACTCATCATTTCTGGCAACCCGTTGCCAAATATGCCTTGGGAAGACCGTCCCAAGGGCGCACGCTCACCGCTGTGGCGTTGTTCGAAGAACCCAATCATACCGCGCGACCTGTTGCCAACAAGCAACAGCATTTTCAACAGTGCCGTCGTGCCTTTCGGCGAGGGCTTCGCCGGAGTGTTCCGTTGCGATGACACCAACCGCCGCATGGTGCTCCACGTTGGTTTCTCAAAAGACGGCGTGAACTGGAACATCAACGAGGAACCTCTGCGCTTCGAGTGCGACAACAAGGAAATCGGAGAGTGGGTTTATGGTTACGACCCACGCGTGTGCTTCATAGAGGACCGCTACTACGTGACATGGTGCAACGGCTATCACGGCCCAACAATCGGCGTAGCATGGACCAAGGACTTCAAGACGTTCCACCAGCTTGAGAATGCCTTCCTGCCATACAACCGCAACGGCGTGCTCTTCCCTGAGAAAATCAACGGACGCTTCGCCATGCTCTCTCGCCCAAGCGACACTGGCCACACGGCATTCGGTGACATATTCTACAGCGAGTCGCCCGACATGGAGTTCTGGGGACACCACCGCCACGTCATGGCACCAGCCGCTTTTGAGGTTTCGGCTTGGCAGTGCATGAAGATAGGCGCAGGCCCCGTGCCCGTAAAGACCTCCGAGGGTTGGCTGCTGTTCTATCACGGCGTGCTGCACTCATGCAACGGATATGTCTATGCGTTCGGCTCGGCCCTGCTCGACCTTGAGCAGCCTTGGAAGGTAACGCATCGCTCTGGTCCTTACCTCATTTCTCCGCAAACGCCTTACGAGTGCATGGGCGACGTGCCAAACGTTTGCTTCCCATGCGCAGAAGTTCACGACCCTGAGACTGGCCGCATTGCCGTTTACTATGGTTGCGCCGACACAGTTACAGGACTTGCGTTTGGCTATATTCCAGAGATTGTGGAGTGGACTAAGAAAAACAGCATTATCTAAGCTTTAGCACGACACACATATAAATAAAGAGAGGGATAGAAAAATGCGATACGGCGTTTTCCATCCCTCTCTTTTTTATACTGAGTTACGCTTAAAGCTAAAGAGCTATTAATCATACCCAAAGTCATCAATAACAAGACGACAGGATTGTTATAAAAAAGCATGCCACACTCCCACTTCAAACATTCTTGATTACGAGATTCTTTATTGGCTTGATTCAGAAGACATGTTATTGGCTTGATTCAGAAGATATTTATTGGATTGAATCAGAAAGTATTTCACAGGCTTGAATGAACATTCGTATTGAAATTAACAAAACGAAGAAAGCAGATTGCAAAACCTCACGGTTATCGCAACCTGCTTTTGTATTTTTGAAATAAACTTTCTGCCTGCTCGAGACAGAAAGGCATATTCACGTTTCAACTTAGAGCTTTGGACCAGCAGCTACGAGAGCCTTACCAGCCTCGTTGCCCTCATACTTCTTGAAGTTCTTGATGAAGCGAGCAGCAAGATCCTTTGCCTTAGCTTCCCACTCAGAAGCGTCCTTGTAAGTGTCGCGAGGATCAAGGATATCCTTGTTAACACCCTCGAGCTCTGTAGGAACTACGAAGTCGAAGTAAGGAATTGTCTTCGTAGGAGCCTTGTCGATCTCGTGATCAAGGATGCGGTCGATGATACCACGTGTATCGCGGATAGAGATACGCTTGCCAGTACCGTTCCAACCAGTGTTCACGAGGTAAGCCTTAGCGCCGCTCTTCTGCATGTGCTTAACGAGCTCCTCTGCATACTTTGTAGGATGCAACTCGAGGAATGCCTGGCCGAAGCAAGCAGAGAATGTAGGAGTAGGCTCTGTGATACCACGCTCTGTACCAGCCAACTTAGCTGTGAAGCCAGAGAGGAAGTAGTACTTAGTCTGCTCAGCGCTCAGGATAGAAACTGGAGGCAACACACCGAAAGCGTCTGCGCTCAAGAAGATGACCTGCTTTGCAGCTGGGCCCTGGCTCTCAGGACGCTGGATGTTCTTGATGTGGTAGATAGGATAAGAGACACGAGTGTTCTCGGTGACAGTCTTGTCAGCGAAGTCGATCTTGCCATCCTTGTCCACTGTAACGTTCTCAAGAAGAGCGTCACGTGTGATAGCGCCGTAGATGTCAGGCTCAGCGTCCTTGTCGAGGTTGATGACCTTAGCGTAGCAACCACCCTCGAGGTTGAACACGCCCTTGTCGTCCCATCCGTGCTCGTCGTCACCGATAAGCTTACGCTTAGGATCAGTAGACAGAGTGGTCTTACCTGTACCAGAGAGACCGAAGAAGATAGCTGTGTTCTCACCGTTCATGTCGGTGTTAGCAGAGCAGTGCATTGAAGCGATGCCACGGAGAGGGAGGAAGTAGTTCTGCATAGAGAACATACCCTTCTTCATCTCACCACCATACCATGTGTTGATGATAACC
>USCM01000226.1 GCA_900553155.1 uncultured Prevotella sp.
TGTAATCTTGTACAGATTGAAAAATAATGGGCGTGCAGCAGTTGTTCTTCCAGATTTATATCCTCCAATTTCTCACACAAATAGAAAGCGTCAAAATCTATCTTCTTAATTGCCTTTGGCAGCCGCACCTTTCTCAAACTTCCTTCTCTCTTAAACGCCCGGCTTTGCAACTCGGTGATAGGGCATCCGGATGTACTATGAATGTCTCTATACCCGATGCCATTTCACCATATAATGTATGTACCGACTTAGGCAATGTGAGGTTCGTTATAAAAGCATTGCCAAGACCTACTTCCTCTACACCCTCTTCTACCGTAAGATTGGTTATATTGCAAGCCTGGAAGGTATTTAGGCTTACCTCCTTCAAATTCTTAGGAATGGTTATGTTCTCCATCGTAAACCTACACCTGGCGAAAACCCTATTGCCTAACGTGTCTAACTGGCTGAGGAATGGTAAGCCGTTAGGAAATACAATATTGGTACATTTCTCAAATGCGCCACTACCTATTACCTTTACGCTCTCCGGTATGTCGATGCTTGTCAGGCCGGTACATCCATGGAACATATCAGGAACTATCTTCCTAAGCTTCTTGGGAAGACGCACGTTGGTCAGAGTGTTACAATCGTAGAATGTATTGGTGTATGTGTCCTTGTCGTACTCTAAATACTTGAATCCTCCAAACTCGGTTATCTCCTCCGGGAATATCATCTCCTTAAACTTAGAGTCGAACCTGTCGGGTATAGTGAAGTTGAAGGCTACCTTGGTATGCTTACCTTCAAACTTGATTTTTTCCATCCAATATCCTGGCGACAAAAGCACCTCCTTTATTCCAGGAGCAAAGGTTATGCTTGAAGGACTGCCTGCTGTTGTAGCAACAACATAAACGGGATAAGTTGCGCGTCTATCCCCTACAGGCACCGACATGTGGTCGGGCACATACACCTCACCACTGCGCAACAGCTCTGTAATTCGGATGTAGGTGTTATTGCCATCCTTACGAAGATCGTAGTGACATTCCTCAGCTTTAATAACATGGGTTTGTGCCAACACCGGCAATCCGACGACAATCATCATCAGCGCCATTATCACTCTCATTATCAAATTGTTTTTCGCCTTCATCGCACCGCGACGAGTGGGCGTCGTGTAGGTTAGGGGGTTCATAAGCTTTCGGTTTAATTAGTTAGTAATTCCAGTTTCTTTTTGCAAATATATACCAAATATTTGAATTGGCAATGATATTAACGCGATATAAGTGGTTTTTACGTTGATTTGTTTTGGATAATAAGGAAAAATATTAACTTTGCTTATTCTTTATTGAAGCCGCACTAACCTACATCGCATTATGGAACAACTACTCCATTACATCTGGAAACACCGCATACTGCCACTGCACGAGATGCGCACCACCGATGGACGAACGGTGGAGGTGATTGACCCGGGACTGCACAACACACACGCAGGACCCGACTTCTTCAACGCCAAGCTGCGCATCGACGGCACACTGTGGGTGGGCAACGTGGAGATACACGAACGCTCCGCCGACTGGGTGCTGCACCAACACGACCAGGACCCTGCCTACAACAATGTGGTGCTGCACGTGGCGTCGGTGATAGATGCCGACGTGCAGACTATGGACGGGACGCATCCGCCACAGATGGAGCTGCACGTTCCTAAGTATGTGCTCAACAACTACCGCCGACTGTTGGCTGCCGACCGCTATCCGCCGTGCCGCGAGACGGTAATGCAGCTGCCAAAACTAACCATACATTCGTGGATGAGCGTGCTCGGCGCGGAGCGTCTTGCCGATAAATGCAACGCCATAAAACAGCGTGTGCAGACGGCTGGCGGCTCTTGGGAGCAGGCTTTCTTTGCCACCATAGCACGCAGCTTTGGCTTTGGGGTCAACAGCGAGGCGTTTGAGCAGTGGGCTGCACGGTTGCCGCTGATGCAGGTGGCACATCACCGCGACGACCCTTTCCAGGTGGAAGCGCTGTTCATTGGCTCTGCCGGATTGCTCGACACCACCGCCATGAACGACCGGCAGCGGGCGGCTGCCACTGCCGACGACTACTTCAAGAGGCTGCAAACAGAGTGGCAGTATCTTGCGCACAAGTTCCATCTGGACGCCATGCCACGACAGACGTGGCGCTTCCTACGACTGCGTCCGCAGAACTTCCCTTACATCCGATTGTCGCAACTGGCACAGCTCTATTGCTCGCGCTGTGCCGAACTTGCCAGCATCACCACGTGCCATAACCTCGACGACATACGCAAGAGGCTGCAAGCGGAGACGTCCAACTACTGGCGCACACATTACACCTTCGGCAATGAGAGCCGCGATTGCGCCAAGCATCTATCCGCCGCATCTATCGACATCCTCATTATCAATGCCGTTGTGCCTATGCTCCACGCCTATGGTTGCCACCGGCAGGACGAACAGCTCATTCAGCGTGCTGCCGATATACTTGAGGCGCTACCGCCTGAAGATAACACACACATACGCCTTTGGCAAGAGTGTGGCATAACTGCCGATAACGCTGCCGACTCTCAGGCACTGATACAGCTGCACACACGATATTGCGAACGAAAGGATTGCTTGAGGTGCAGGTTCGGATATCATAGCTTGAAGAGGGAGAAATAACTTTAAAAACTAAAAGAAATAATATGTCAAGTTTAGGTTATGGTTTTTATCCATCACATCCTGGTGAGGTTATTAAGGACGAGTTGGAAGAGAGAGGAATCTCACAGCGCAAGTTTGCCGACAGCATTGGCATAGGCTACTCTGTGCTTAATGAGATTCTTAACGGACGACGTTCAATCTCTACAACATCTGCATTGATGTTTGAAGCTGCATTAGATATTCCTGCCGACTCGCTTTTGAAGATGCAGATGAAATATAATATGTATACAGCAATGAAAGACCAAACATTGGTTGAAAAGCTTAAAAACATAAGTCGCATTGCAGCTATCTTTTAATAAAAACAACTAACGGCAATCACACGAACTATATCCGTGTAATTGCCGTTAGTTGTTTATTGTGCTATTACGCTTTGCCGTTAATTGTTTATTGTGGCATTACGCCTTACTTGCGTTCCCAAATATACAGATGTGATGTTGAGCCATGCTCAGGAGCATCCTCCTTGCGGTCGCCGAAGAGGGCTGTGTTGGCAGGAGTTACGAAGCAGTCGTTAGGATTAACGGTCTGCGTTTCCTTAAGAACACCGAAGGCATTGAGGTAGAACGCCGGTGTACGGGTGAACGAGATGGTTGTGCGGTTGAGCATAGCCTGCAGCTCCTCACGTGTCACAGCTACCGTATTGCCGTTGGCATCCACACGCTTGGTGTTGAAGTAGCTTGTTATCTCGAATGTAAGACCGTCGTTGTAGGTCTTGCGCAGATACTTCAGTACGGCGGCATTGATGCCGCTTGTCGA
>USCM01000227.1 GCA_900553155.1 uncultured Prevotella sp.
CCAAACGACCACTTTACCGCCCATAAAGGCACATTTGTCATCCATTCTTGCTCTCTGTATCCCGACATCGAAAAACGCACTCCATGCAAGCTTGGGTTATCCGAAGTAAATTGTCGCAATGATTTTGCCCTAAGATTTTCTTCCGCCTTTACCTCCACAGGAATCACATCATTGTCGTGCTGTACAACAAAGTCGATTTCCATTGTAGAATTTTCATTGCTATAATAGTAGACAAAGGTATGCGGAATAGACTTTAGTTGCTGCAACACATAGTTCTCAGTGAAAGCTCCCTTATATTCCTCAAATACATTATTACCAATAAGAATCTGCTGCGGGGGCGTCTCAGACAATGCTCCAAGCAAGCCACAGTCAAGCAAGAAGAGTTTGAAAGCAGACATATCCTCATAGAATTTAAGTGGTATGGTTGGTTTGTTTATGCGGTACACCTTATGCACAAGCCCCGAATCGACGAGCCACTGTATAGCTATCTCAAAATCGTTGGCACGTGCCCCTTTCTTCAGGGCGCCATAGATAAACTTCTTATTGTCGCGAGCCAGTTGCGACGGTATCGAATTCCACACCATATTTATGCGTTGCACTTGTTGCAGAGGTGCATGCTTGGACATATCATTGCGATAAGCCTCTATAATTTTTGTATGTATCGAGCGCACCTCCCACACGTCGCCACGCTCCACATAAGCCTTGACTGCCTCTGGCATACCACCCACAAAATAGTATTGACGCAACAGCTCTGTCAGCATATTTTGCACAGACGACAAGGTAGACCATTCCTTATCGCACAAAAGCTGTACAAGCTGAGACTTACCCATAGCCATTAGAAATTCCTCGAAATCCATTGGATACATATATAGCATATCCACCTTACCTACCGGAAACGACGTACCCTCATGCAGTGTTATACCGAGCAACGAGCCGGCAACAGCAACATGGTATTCCGGGGCCTTCTCGCAGAAATACTTCAACGAGGAAAGTCCACGGCTTACCTCCTGTATCTCATCAAGTATTATCAACGTTGAGGACGGCATTATCGATACGCCCGATATGGCACTGAGACTGCGAATGATACGCTTTATGTCATAATCCGCAAACATATCCTTCATATCATCATTGTCGTCACAGTTGATATACACAACATCAGCATACTCCCTTTTACCAAATTCTTTAAGGATATAGGTCTTTCCCACCTGACGCGCACCTTGCAATATAAGCGGCTTTCTGCCGGGAGAATCCTTCCATGCCTTCAAACTTGTATATATAAGACGTTCCATATTCGTTATTATTTTGATTAATAGATACTTACAATGCAAATATACACTTTTCTCGGGGAACTTACAAACAAATACCACACTTTTCTAGGCGAACTTGCATATCAACTCCACACTTTTCTCGGCGAACCTGCATATAACCGTTACTTTTGCTGCCAATCTGATACACCGAGAACAGAACAACAAACTGCAAATTAAGCTCATAATACAGCAGATAAACAGCAATTTAGGTACGAAAGTTTTGTATTGTCTACTATTTGCACTAACTTTGCAACCGATTATGTACCAATACTCATAATGACAAGCAAGATATTGATAACCGGAGCCAGCGGTTTTATTGGCAGTTTCATCGTCGAGGAGGCACTCAACAAAGGTATGGAAGTGTGGGCGGCGGTGAGACATACGAGTTCTAAAAAGTATCTCACGGACAATCGTATAAACTTCATAGAGCTTGACTTCTCCTCTAAGGAGAGGCTCAAGGAGCAGCTCGACGGTATGCACTTCGACTACGTAGTGCACGCTGCCGGTGTGACCAAGTGTATCGACAAGGCCGACTTCCGGCGTATGAACACCGACGGAACACGCCATCTGGTCGATGCGCTTATCGAGATGCAGATGCCCTTGAAGCGATTTGTCTTCCTCAGTTCGCTCAGCGTATACGGAGCCATACACGAGAAGCAGCCCTACCAGGACATCACCGAGAACGATTGCCCACGCCCCAACACCGCCTACGGCAAAAGCAAACTGGAGGCAGAGCGATATCTCGACTCAATAGGCAACGACTTTCCATACATCATCCTGCGCCCGACGGGTGTATACGGACCGCGCGAGCGCGACTACTTCCTTATGGCAGAGAGCATCAAGAAGCACGTCGACTTTGCCGTCGGATTCACACAGCAAGACATAACCTTCGTGTATGTGCTTGATGTGGTGCAGGCAGTGTTCCTCGCGCTCGACCGCGGAATGAGCGGACGCAAGTACTTCCTTAGCGACGGCGAGGTGTATCGCTCTACCGAATTCAGCGACCTGCTGAAGAAGGAGATGGGCGTAAAGTGGATGCTGCGCATCATCGCCCCCGTGTGGGTGCTACGCATCGTAACCTTCTTTGGCGAGAAGATTGGCCGACTTACCCACAAGCCTATAGCCCTAAACAACGACAAGTACAACATCCTTAAGCAACGCAACTGGCGCTGCGACATAGAGCCAACTATGGACGAACTTGGCTATCACCCTCACTACAAACTTGCGAAGGGCGTGAAACTCGCCGTACAGTGGTACAAGGAGAACGGATGGCTATAACTTTATTACAAGCAGACAACAATACAAGATGAACTTTATTAAACAACTATTCGCCATCGAGAGCAAGCCCAAGCGCGGACTCCTCACTCTCGAATGGGTGGTGTTGGCATACACCCTGCTCACGCTGTGCGTGGCGCTGTTCGCCTTCACCGATTTGCAAAACCCCGACGCTATGATCTGGGGGCGTGTGCGCGTTGTGGCTATGACCGCTGCCCTATGGGTGGTCTACCGACTCGTGCCGTGCCGACTGACACGCTTGGTGCGCGTAGTGGCACAGATGTCGCTGCTCGCATGGTGGTACCCCGACACTTACGAACTCAACCGTATGTTCAGCAACCTCGACCACGTGTTCTGCGGTTGGGAGCAAAGCCTCTTTGGATGCCAGCCAGCCCTCACCTTTGTCAAGACAATGCCGTGGCCGGTGGTGTCCGAGCTTATGAGCATGGGCTACGCCAGCTACTATCCAATGATAGTGCTTACGGTGATGTTCTACTTCTGCTGCCGATACAACGAGTTCGAAAGGGCTGCCCTCGTGGTGCTCGCATCGTTCTTCATCTACTACATAGTGTTTATCTTCGTGCCCGTGGCAGGACCTACGTTCTACTACAAGGCAGTGGGCATGGACAATATCGTGCAGGGCGTATTCCCCGCAGTAGGCAACTACTTCAACACACACACCGAGTGTCTGCCTACCCCAGGCTACGAGCAGGGCTTTTTCTACGAACTTGTAGAGGAAGCCAAGGCAGCGGGCGAGCGTCCTACAGCAGCCTTCCCGTCATCGCACGTAGGCATCGCAACCGTATGTATGCTCTTGGCGGCACACACACGCCAGC
>USCM01000228.1 GCA_900553155.1 uncultured Prevotella sp.
GTTTCCGTGAGCGTATGGCAACAAAGAATGGTCGTCGCGTATTGGCTTCTCGCCGCGCTCATGGCCGCAAGAAGTTGACAGTATCTGACGAGCACCACGGAAAGTAATCTATTCTGTCCACGCAGAACAGATTGACGTGCCGCTCATCTATCAGATGACGACAAAAAGCAGCAACATTCCAATATGCATTGGATGTTGCTGCTTTTTTTTATGCCTTGTCAAAGCCTGACCCTCTGCCAGAAAGCCAGGCTTTGACGAGTTTATATATAATCGTTGCCCTTCTTTAGCTGTATCTCGTTGATAAGCCGGCGAATGTTGGCAGACGAGTCTTCCTTCTTGCATATCAGCAGTACGTTGCCCTCTTCTGCCACAATAAAGCCCTCCAAGCCAGATACAACGGCGAGTTTGCCCTTTGGCAGCTTTATCACGTTGTCGCGCGCATTGTCGAGCACGGCATCTGTGTCTACCACAACGTTGTCGCCCTCGCCCTTCTGTCGTGCCTCATAGATGCTGTGCCAGGTGCCAAGATCTGCCCAGCCAAAGTCGCAGCACATTACACACACGTTGGGCGACTTCTCAAGTATGCCGTAGTCTACAGACAGGTTGGGGTAGGAGGGGAAGTTCTCGTGTATGTATCGGTTCTCCTCTTCAAAGTTGTAGCCATTGGGACAACAACCCTTGTTGAAGTTGCGAAGCACCGGCGGCAGCAGTCTGCGGAACGAGTCGAGCAGGTGTCGGGCATTGGCAAGGAACATGCCGGTGTTCCAGTAGAACTCGCCGCTCTCCATAAACATACGTGCAAAGTCGCGTTCGGGTTTCTCCGTGAACGACTTTACGTGGTACACGCCATCCGCCACAAGCTCGCCCATCTGTATATATCCATAGCCAGGCTCGGGTCGGGTGGGCTTTACGCCCATCGTTAGCATATACTGCTTGTTGCTTACAAACTCGAAGCCACGTTCCACAGCCTCGGCAAACTTTTCCTCGCCCACCACCGTTTGGTCGGAAGGAACAACAATAATGTTGGCTTTGGGGTTGATGCTCACAATGCGGTGTGTACACCAAGCCACGCTTGGGGCAGTGTTGCGGTGTATTGGTTCGGCAAGCAATTGTATGTCGGTGAGCTCGGGCAGCTGCTCGCGCACAATGTCTTCATACAATTCGTTGGTGTTGACATATATGTTCTCTGGAGGAAGAATCTTGGCAAACCTGTCGTAGGTTTGCTGCAGCTGTGTGCGTCCGGTGCCGAAGAAGTCGACAAACTGTTTAGGACGTTCCTCACGGCTGCAAGGCCATAGACGGCGACCTTTGCCACCGGCAAGGATAACACAGTAGTTGTTCTGGTTTTTCTTCATATCTTAACAGATTTACTGGAGTAGATTTAACGTGTTGTTTAGACATCTACGAAGTTAGTTATTTCTTCTGAATTTGCCAAGTGGTAGGCATTAATTTAAATTGAAATTATCCTAAAAGAACATTTATTAGGATTTTATGCCCGAAAATTTTGCAGAACTAAAAAAATGTTGTACCTTTGCACACGCAAAACGCCAACGCCCAGATGGCGGAATCGGTAGACGCGCTGGTCTCAAACACCAGTGGAGCAATCCATCCCGGTTCGATCCCGGGTCTGGGTACCAAGAACGACTGACAGCTCATAGAGCTTCAGTCGTTTTTTTGTTATACGGCAATTCTCTGCCGACAGAAGAAGCATAGTAATTCTTTAAGACAAGAGAACGTAAGAACATGAGGATGGGTGTGTACATTTTAAGACATAAGAACATAAGAACAAAAGGACGGGTGTAAGCAGCTTGGGTATATGAGAACATGAGTTTGGTTGGGCTTACAGCCCAACACTCGCCACTTGCGTTCTGCCCTCTTATGGAACGGCGAGCTCCCGCTCGCCGAACAAGCAACGATTAAAATAGTATAGCACTGCAAGCACCCAATACTTTGTCGTATAATTGGCGTTAATGCTATATTCGTGTAATTGACATTAATATTTATTGTATAATGCCGACTAACATTAACGTCAATCAAACGATATAAAACATTAACGTCAATTAAACGAATTAACCATTAACGCTATAGCCTATTTACGGCTGACTCTCGCCCTCCACATATTCCTCAAGAAACATGTGCTCGCCGTCGAACACAGCGTAGGTGAACTGCGTAATCCAGTCGCCCAATATCATCATTCGTGTCTTCTTTGAGAGGAAGAGGTCAAGCTCGATGTGGCGGTGTCCAAACATAAAGTAGTCCACATTGGGATGCGTCTTCATGTATTGCTTGGCATACTGCACCAGAAACTCGCGGTCCTCGCCCATATACGGAGGCTCCTTGCCGTCGGCTCGCTTCAGACGGGAGTGCTTAGCCCACGACATGCCGAACCACATCGACCAGCGCGGATGCAGCATGCCTAAGAGCTTCTGGCATGTGCGGTTGTGGAACATACGGCTAAGGAATTTGAACTTGCGGTCGGGGTCGCCCAGTCCGTCGCCGTGCGCTATATAGAACACACGGTCGTATATCTCCACCGTCTCGGGCTTGGTGTGTACGGTCAATCCACACTCTTCCTCCAGGTAGCCGTACGTCCAGATGTCGTGGTTGCCGGTGAAGAAGTGAACCTCCACACCCATATCCGTCAGCTCGGACAGCTTGCCCAAGAAGCGTGTGTAGCCCTTTGGCACTACATATCGCCACTCGCACCAGAAGTCGAACATATCGCCGAGCAGATATATGGCGCGCGCCTTTGTCTTTATCGAGTCAAGAAACCTTACAAGCCTACGCTCCTGCGTACGGCTGTGGTCGATAGCCCACGAGCCTAAGTGGGCATCGGAGAGGAAATAGACGTTCTTCATGCGATTGATAAATTAATGCTGTTAATAAATAAGGTGTACCGCCAGCCATTAGTCGAAGCCTAATTCTACACGTGCCTCCTCGGTCATCATGCTTTGGTCCCAAACCGGCTCGAACACCAAGTTGACGTTAGACGACTTTACGCCCTCCAACGAGTCGACCTTCTGTCGGACATCCTCCAGGATAAAGTCGGCTGCCGGGCACGACGGTGCGGTGAACGTCATGTCTATCTCCACATTGCCGTCCTCTGCCACATCTATCTTGTAGATAAGTCCAAGGTCGTATATATTAACGGGTATTTCGGGGTCGTATACAGTTTTAAGCACATCAACGATGTGCTCTTCAAGCTTTGTCTTCTCTTCTTGTGTCATAATATGATGTTTTGTTGTGAGATGTATATGTTTATTGATGTGTAATGTGCAAATTTAGTCAAAATTATTGGAATAATGCCATTTGTCGTTAGAATAATACAAACAGCCAGCACCTTTGGCGATGATATATACACAAAAAAAATTACGGCACCACTCTCAACGAGCAGTACCGTAAAGCCTATGTTTAAC
>USCM01000229.1 GCA_900553155.1 uncultured Prevotella sp.
ATTGTAGAGCTGACTAAGACGCTTGGCTATGATGCCTACGTATTCGGAAGGAAGGCCCGGGATGCCGTTGTGATAGTCGGACTTGAACTTTTCCACCTGCTTCTTCTCCACCGACTGGTCGTAGTTGTAGTAGGGTTGGTAGGTCTCAAGCAGCGAGTCTTCCTGTGCCTTGATAGTTTCGTCGGTCTTGTAGATAGGAAAGTCGAACTTGGCTATGAACGAACCATACATCCACGGCTTGCCGACATCGTACTTAAACTTTTGGCTCTCGTAGCGTGGTAGCGACCACACTATCACCGTCACCGTAACCAGGATGAGTGCCAGACGGCTCATTAGGTTGCGCCAGAAGCGGCCATTGCTGTTGTCTAATCTGTACATACGCGTAGTGTTTTTATATATGCATTTTGGCTTTTCTTGCCCTTTGGACTGCAATATTACAAAAAAAATGTGAAAATCGGGAAATTTATAGTATCTTTGCACACAAATAAATAACAAAATAAGTTATGTCAGATAGAAAAGTAAGGGTGCGCTTCGCACCAAGTCCTACCGGACCTTTGCACATCGGTGGTGTGCGTACAGCATTGTATAACTATCTCTTCGCCCGTCAGCACGGCGGCGACCTTGTGTTCCGTATTGAGGACACCGACTCTCACCGCTTTGTTCCTGGAGCCGAAGACTATATCATAGAATCATTCCGCTGGCTCGGCATCAAGTTTGACGAGGGCGTGTCGTTCGGCGGCAACCACGGTCCTTATCGCCAGAGCGAGCGCCGCGGCATATACAAGAAGTACGTAGACCAGCTGCTTGAAGCAGGCAAGGCATACATAGCCTTCGACACCCCAGAGCAGCTTGAGGCAAAGCGTGCCGAGATACAAAACTTCCAGTACGACGCCCGCACACGTGGCGAGATGTGCAACTCGCTTACCCTCTCGAAGGAGGAGGTAGAGCAGCGCATCGCCGACGGACAGCAGTATGTTGTTCGCTTCAAGATAGAGCCGGGCATCGAGGTTCATGTAAACGATATGATTCGCGGCGACGTGAAGATCAAGAGCGACATCCTCGACGACAAGGTGCTCTATAAGAGCGCCGACGAGCTGCCTACATATCACCTTGCCAACATCGTGGACGACCACCTCATGGAGATTACACACGTGATACGTGGCGAGGAGTGGCTGCCAAGCGCTCCGCTTCATGTTTTGTTGTACCGTGCCTTTGGCTGGGAGGACACAATGCCTACATTTGCCCATCTGCCGCTGCTGCTTAAGCCGGAGGGCAAGGGCAAGCTGTCTAAGCGCGATGGCGACCGCCTTGGTTTCCCAGTGTTCCCGTTAGAGTGGCACGACCCCAAGACCGGCGACGTGTCTTCAGGATACCGTGAGAGCGGCTACTTCCCAGAGGCTGTAGTAAACTTCCTCGCTCTGCTTGGATGGAATCCGGGTACCGAGCAAGAGCTGTTCTCGCTCGAAGAGCTTGTCGAGCAGTTCGACATACACAAGTGCTCAAAGTCGGGTGCCAAGTTCGACTTCCAGAAGGGCATTTGGTTCAACCACGAGTATATACTGCGCAAGTCGAACGAGGAGATAGCCAATCTCTTTGCTCCGATTGTAGCCAACAACGGTGTAGACGAGACAATGGAGCGCATCACACAGGTAGTGTCTATGATGAAGGACCGCGTAAGCTTCGTTAAGGAGCTTTGGCCATTGTGCTCATTCTTCTTCATCGCACCTACAGAGTATGACGCCAAGACCGTAAAGAAGCGTTGGAAGGAAGACTCTGCCAAGGTTATGGGCGAGCTTGCCGACGTACTCGAGTCGATAGACGACTTCTCTATCGAGGGCCAGGAGCCTGTCGTTATGAAGTGGGTTGAGGACAAGGGCTACAAGCTGGGCGACGTTATGAATGCCTTCCGTCTTGCATTGGTAGGCATAGGCAAGGGTCCGGGCATGTTCGACATCTCGGCATTCTTGGGCAAGGAGGAAACTCTGCGCCGTCTGCGCAAGGCTATCGAGGTGCTTAAGTAAGCACCTCGACGTACCTATCAATACTTTATAACTCATCAGCTCGTCAACAAATAAGATATGTATAACATAGTAATATACCTATATTTAATAGGTGTAGCCATAGCCAGTCTGTTTAACGAGAAGGTTAAGAAGATGTGGCGAGGCGAACGCCAGACCATAAAACTGCTTAAGGAACAGGTTGACCCTACGGCCAAGTACGTATGGTTTCACGCTGCCTCGCTTGGCGAGTTCGAACAAGGGCGCCCCTTAATGGAGCGCCTTAGAGAACTTCACCCCGAATACAAGATTCTCCTGACCTTCTTCTCACCCTCGGGCTATGAGGTGCGCAAGGACTACAAGGGTGCCGACATCGTGTGCTATCTGCCGCTTGACACCATCCGCAACTCGCGCCGCTTCTTGCGTGCAGTGCGTCCGGTTATGGCGTTCTTCATCAAGTACGAGTTCTGGTACAACTACTTCCACATCCTTCAGCATCGTGGTGTGCCTGTGTACAGCGTGTCGTGCATATTCCGCAAGAATCAGATATTCTTCCGTTGGTACGGCAAGCAGTATGGCAAGGTGTTGCATTGCGTTACCAAGTTCTTCGTACAGAACGAGGAGAGCCGACAGCTGCTGCACAGCATTGGCATAGACGCATCCGAGGTTGTGGGCGACACCCGATTCGACCGCGTGCTGCAAATACGCGACGCTGCCAAGCAGCTTCCTATTGTAGAGGCTTTCAGAAGCAACCGCAAGGTGTTTGTTGCGGGCTCGTCGTGGGGTCCGGACGAGGACATCTTCATACGCTACTTCAACGAGCATCCCGACTGGCAGCTCATTATTGCGCCGCACGTCATAAGCGAGGACCATCTGCAGCAGATTATGTCTAAGCTTCAGCGCAAGACGGTGCGCTACACACAGACATCCCCAGAGGAGGCTGCAAAGGCCGAATGTCTTATCATCGACTGCTTTGGCTTGCTGTCGTCGATATACAATTATGGCGACGTGGCTTATGTTGGTGGCGGTTTCGGCGTTGGCATACACAACGTG
The DNA here is from genome assembly GCA_900553155.1 of uncultured Prevotella sp. GTDB lineage: Bacteria > Bacteroidota > Bacteroidia > Bacteroidales > Bacteroidaceae > Prevotella. Next base: position 3,051 of record USCM01000229.1, read on the forward strand.
CTTGAGGCTGCGGTATGGAATATGCCGGTGTTCTTCGGTCCTAACAACAAGCACTTTCAGGAGGCTCAGTGGCTGTTGCAGTCGAAGGGCGGCATCGAGATTGGCTCGTACGACGACTTCAAGGCCCAGATGGATAAGTTCATCGCCAAGCCGGAGCTTGTAAAAGAACTTGGAACTGTGGCTGGCCGTGTGGTTGAAGAGCATACGGGAGCTACACAAAAGGTAATAGAAGCTTGCTGGTAAGGCAAGCCGTAAACATACAATGTAGTTCTCGATAATTGTTTATAACATTATTGAGCGTATATATAAAGAGGGCGTGTCAAAACTCCCAATATAAATAAAAAAAACTCGTTGTACGTTCTTGT
>USCM01000230.1 GCA_900553155.1 uncultured Prevotella sp.
CTCTATATAGCCAACCCGCCGCTCTACCTCTGCACCTACAAGAACAAGGTTAAGGAGTACTGCTACACCGAGCAGCAGCGCCAGGCTTTCCTCGACAAGTACGGCAACGGCACCGAGGACGGCAAGTCTATCCATACCCAGCGCTATAAAGGTTTGGGTGAGATGAACCCCGAGCAGCTTTGGGAGACCACTATGGACCCGAAGCAGCGATTGCTCAAGCAGGTTACCATAGAGAACGCTGCCGAGGCAGACGAGATATTCTCAATGCTTATGGGCGACGACGTAGAGCCACGCCGCAAGTTTATTGAGGAACACGCTACTTACGCCACTATCGACGCGTAATAAACAAGGCTTGCACCATGAATCACGAGCTGATGATGGTGCAAGCCTTTTTGCTTTAACATAAGCTTCTTTATAAGAAAAAACAGAGCTACATACCTATGCAACGCCTATTGTTCATAATCATGCTGCTATACGCCACCGCTGTTGAGGCTCAACAGATGGGGGCCAAGTGGATGACAGCGCCTGCTGCCTCCGACTCGGCGTGCCAGTGGTTTCGCCGCACGTTTGTAGCCGATGAGCGTCCGCGCCGTGCCTCGGTGTGCATAGCCTCTTGCTCGCCTTTTGTGCTGTATGTCAATGGACGCAACGTGTCGACAGCTCTTTATATGCCCGACCGTAGGTCCAACGACCGCAAGCCGATGGCTATTACCTACGACGTTACGCGCTTCTTGCGTCCCGACTCCAATACCGTTGCTGTGCTGTGCAAGGAGCCGGCTGTAGCTGTCAACTTCTTTGGCACCACCGTTGGGCAGCGCCGCTTTTCTTATTCGTCTCCAGATGGCTGGCTGTGTCATGCCGCCTCTACAAGCATCACGTCCTGTGGCGAACTGATGGACGGACGTGCCAATGCCCAATCGCTTGCTTATGGCGATATGATGTTGGCACAATGGCGGCCTGCAAGCGTGTTGGGTGGCAACTTCTTTGCTGTGGATAGCTTTGCCGGCAACAGTAAGGGCTGTAGCCAAAGCAATGCTGTTGCCTACTTAGGACTCTCAGGCGAGAGCATCTTTGGATATTATCCTTTTTCTTACAACCCATTGACAGACAATGCGGTACGCACGTATAAGATTCTGCGTCCACGCTATTTCGACCCTGCCTACCGCTCCATAGCCTACAACTTTGCCCCCGGCTTCTACGGCTTTGTGCGTGTTACGCTTCGCGGTTGCAAGCGTGGCGAGCGCATCCGCATAGGCAACCTCGTGTATATATGCTCTGGCGAGATGGACGAGCAGGCTTTCTGTAGGTTCACACACCAGTATGCCAGACAGATAATAATCTCCGGCGACCGCCATTTTAGCCCCGAGCAGATACAGGATGTAGAGGCATTGTGCCTGTAGGTGAAATGGATAAATATAACGTCTTCTTTCGTCATATAGACAAAATGTATACATTTTTTGAATAAAAATAAACAAAAAGGATGTATTATTCAAATTAATTGCATATTTTTGTAGCATTAAAATGGGTTAGTTCAAAGAAAGTGATTTACTAAAATAATTAATAATTATTATTCTAAAAACAATGAAACGTCTCGTTAAACCATTAGGTACCGGAATGTTGACAGCTGTTCTTTGCATTATGGGAACAGCAGTAAGTTATGCACAGAAAGTGTCTTACATTATTCCGACTCCAAAGAGTGAGCTTTTGCCATCAACAACAAAGTCTAAATCATTGGCAGCCGCAACAAGCAGTATAAAGGCAGACTACAAACTGCCAGTGCCGTTGGCTTATCTCGGAACCATTTCGGCAGAAGACAATGCCAACAGCAATCTTCTGTTCAAGCACAAGGACATCAACGAAGGCGCATGGTTGTTGGCATCGTCCGACAAGAAGACAAGCTACGTCAACCAGTCGACCGGCAATGCATCTTCAAGCCTGTGGACTGTACCGGGAAGCGATCCTTCTTCGTTCAACACTTCTGATATCCAGGTAGCCTATTCTAAACCGGGCGTCTATGATATGCCTACCCTTAAGGCTGGAGATGGTTCTGCATCCGACAGCTACACTGCACCTTATACTATAAAGGTAGGTGGCACATCAGAGATAACCACTATCGACTGCCGCGAATGGGGCTCGACATATATGCTTTCTGCAGCCGAGTATGGCAACGGCCAGGGTTATGTAGGTGGTACCAATGCTGTGGATCTTGTGGGTTATGGCAATCTCTTCATGCTTGGAACAGACGATGCCTTCCTTGATGGCGTCAATGTGTATCTGCTCAAAAAGCCAACAAAGTTCAAGGAAGACGCTAAGATTGCTGTCCAGGTGTGGATGACCAGTATCACAGAGTCGGGTGTAAAGTTGGCTTACCTTCCCGTAGAAGCCGAAGTAGTGAAGATGAAAGACATCAAGGCAGACGGCGAGGATGGTGCTTGGTGTCCTGTATATGATGGTGGTCTTGCCCAGGTTAAGTTCTCCGAACCGCTTTCTATGTATGGCAAGACAACCTTCTTTGTAAGCGTTGAAGGTTTCAGCAACGACCCTGCTACAGAAGACTTTGTACTGCTAAAGGATATGCTGGGCAAGGAGCTTGACGAGACACAGTTGTACTCATTGCTTTGCCACAACTCGTTTGCGCGCCAGAAAGGCGAGACCGACTACTTGCGTCCTATAAGCATGTATGGTGGCGGAACAGGCAGCTTTGCCATTTGCCCAATTATCCGAATTCCAGACAGCGCTGCAGGCATCAGCGCAGCAACTACTAAAGACAGCAAACGTCTTGTTGCCCGTTTCTGCGATGCCAACACTATAGAGGTTGTCGCTCCTGCAGACGGCAATGTTACTGTGACAGATGCAAGCGGAGCAACCATAGCACAAGGCAGTATAGCCAACGGCAAGGCTCGCATATATGTGGCTGATGCAGGTCATGGACTCTACGTTGTATCAGGCCCTAACGGTCAGACGGCTAAGATTCTGCGATAAGAAAAGGGCTTAATAGCCAGTTATTAAGAAACCAATAACAGTATTCAGTAATCATAATAATTGTAAATCTATGAGGAATTTTGCGCATAAGGTGATGAGCACTGCCGTTATGACAGTGTTTGGTGTTTGTGCTATGAGCGCACAGACCCACACGTGGAAGAGTGTGAACACAGGTGATGGTACCACCTATGCCATTGAGAAGGACGGCTCGTTGTGGTCGTTTGGTTGGAACGAGTCGGGACAGATGGGTATCGACTCAAAAGACCAGAAAATCTCAGTACCTACACAGGTAGGCACAGGCAACGATTGGGCATTGAGCAGTGCCGGTCAGGCATACGGCTTCTTTATCAAGAGCGATGGCACATTGTGGGCTGTAGGCGACAACACCAATGGCGTGTCGGGTGTAGGTACC
>USCM01000231.1 GCA_900553155.1 uncultured Prevotella sp.
GAACCAAACTCGTAGAGAGTCTCGATACAGTCCTGGAGCGACCAGATGTTCTGGAAGCCGGCATCAGCGCACGATACAATCTCCGAAGCCATAGAGTAGGGAGTGATAGGCATGTTGAGACCGTTGTAGCGGCGAGGCATAGAGATGCCCCACAAGCCAGCCTGACGTGTAGCCTCGATATTCTCGTATGTCTTCGATGCATAGTGCATACGACCGTCTACGAGATGTGGACCCTCAAGGTCTACATCCTCAGAGTTAGGCTCGATGATGTTGGCAGCGATATCGCCAGTGATCTCAAGCACACGCTTATAGTTCTCGATAGCGTCCTCGAAGTCGACGGGCGCATCCTCAAATTTGTCTTTGTCAGCGTAGTTGCGCTCCTTGAGTTCTACAACACGCTGCATTTCGGGATGATTCAAATAGAAATCATACTCCGGGTGGTCGGTATAATAGTTAGCCATTACTTATTGTTCGCTTTATAATACTTGATGAGTTTAGGAAGAACCTCTTCCACAGTACCCGTAATCACATAGTCGGCAATCTTGTTGATTGGAGCCTCTGGGTCGTTGTTTACAGAGATAATGATGCCCGAATCCTGCATACCGGCGATGTGCTGAATCTGTCCTGAGATACCACAAGCGATGTATACCTTAGGATGAACGGTAACACCAGTCTGACCAATCTGTCGGTCGTGGTCGCACCAGCCAGCGTCTACGGCAGCACGGCTTGCGCCAACCTCACCATGAAGTTCCTTTGCAAGCTGGAAGAGCATGTCGAAGTTCTCCTTAGAGCCTACACCATAGCCACCGGCTACAACGATAGGAGCACCCTTAAGGTTGTGCTTTGCAGCCTCAACATGACGGTCGAGAACCTTAACGACGAAGTCGGCTTGAGGTACATACTTGGCTACGTCCGGATAAACAACCTCGCCCTTAGCCTTGCCCTCGTAGATAGCCTTCTGCATAACGCCGCTGCGTACAGTAGCCATCTGTGGACGATGGTCGGGGTTTACGATGGTTGCAACGATGTTGCCACCGAATGCCGGACGAATCTGATAGAGCAGGTTGTCGTAGTGAGTGCCGCTCTTCTTGTCGTCGTAGTCGCCAATCTCAAGCTCTGTACAGTCGGCAGTCAAGCCACTTGTGAGCGATGACGAAACGCGCGGACCGAGGTCGCGACCAATAACCGTAGCACCCATGAGTGCTATCTGCGGCTGCTCCTCCTTGAAGAGGTTGACGAGGATGTCGGTGTGAGGAGCCGATGTGTATGGGAACAGGCCCTCAGCGTCGAAGACGAAAAGCTTGTCGACACCGTATGGCAGAATCTGATCCTCCACCTTACCCTTGATGCCAGTGCCGGCAACGATGGCGTTGAGGTCGACGCCAAGCTGGTTGGCAAGCTTGCGACCCTTGGTGAGAAGTTCCTGAGACACTTCCTGAACCTGAGTGCCTTCTATCTCGCAATATACAAATACGTTGTTCATTATCCAATAATCTTTTCGTCCAACAATTCCTTAATAAGACCCTCGATGTCGGCGTCGCTGCCTGTAAGAGTCTTGCTTTCCTTAGCCTGGAACACGATGTTCTTAACGGCCTTCACCTTAGTAGGCGAACCGCTCAAACCACACTGCTGTGGGTCGCCGTCTACATCGGCTACGGTCCACTGGTTGAGTGTGAGGTAAGGACGCTCCTCGTACAGGTAGTTGTACTTACCCTCAGCCTGGCGCTCCATAGGAGCAGTGGCACGCTTGTACTTCATCACGAGCTTGGCGTTGGCAGGACGGCATGGTGCAGCCGAGCCTGTAACGGTGACAACAAGCGGCATTGGAGCCTCAACTGTCTCAACACCACCGTCGATGTGGCGGCGTATTGTTAGTTTGCCGTCCTCGCACTTAAGAATCTCCTCGGCGTATGTAACCTGCGACAGGCCGAGCTTCTGTGCCACCTGTGGGCCTACCTGGGCTGTGTCGCCGTCGATAGCCTGACGACCACCGATAACAACGTCTACATCGCCAATCTTCTGAATGGCTGTAGCAAGGGCGTAAGATGTGGCAAGGGTGTCGGCACCGGCAAAGAGACGGTCGGTGAGCAACCATCCTGTGTCGGCTCCACGATACAAGCCCTGGCGTATAACCTCGGCTGCACGGGGAGGACCCATGGTCAATATACCTACTGTTGAGCCAGGATTCTGCTCCTTCAGACGCAGAGCCTGCTCCAACGCATTAAGATCTTCGGGATTGAAGATAGCCGGCAGAGCGGCGCGGTTGACAGTGCCTTCGGCAGTCATTGCGTCCTTGCCGACATTTCGTGTGTCGGGTACTTGCTTGGCAAGTACAACAATTTTCAAACTCATATTGTTAATAAATTATTGTAGTTTCAATGTTGCAAAAGTAATAACTTTATGTTACGCAGCCAAATATAAGCCTCGGAAAATGCACAAAACCATCCTTATTTGGGTATAAACTGAACACACAGCACCTTATTGTATAATATATATTTACAATTTATTTATATCAACAAGTTTGCAATAATAATAAAAAATATATACGTTTCTCGTATATTATACGTAACTTTGCAGCACAAATTTTCAATAAGAAAGCATAATATTAGAATTTATGGGAGGCATATTCGGCACCATTACCAAGAAGAGCTGCGTGGCAGACGTCTTCTATGGCACTGACTACAACTCACATCTCGGAACACGCCGTGGCGGTTTGGCGATGTACAGTAAGGAAAAGGGGTTCGTACGTTCGATTCACAACTTGGAGAGTTCTTACTTCCGTACCAAGTTTGAACCAACACTCGATCGCTTCAAAGGTTGCACCGCGGGTATCGGAGTAATAAGCGACACCGATGCTCAGCCGCTTGTAATCAACTCTCACCTCGGACAATTTGCTATCTGCACCGTAGCCAAGATTGCGAATCTTGAGGAACTCACAAAGAAACAGCTTGAAAACAACATGCACTTTGCCGAACTCTCGCAAAGCGCTACAAACCAAACCGAACTGGTGGCCTTGCTCATTATTCAAGGCAAGACGTTCAAGGAGGGTATAGAGAACGTATACCACAACATCAAGGGCTCATGCACCATGATGATTCTTACCGAAGACTCTATAATATGCGCCCGAGACGCATGGGGACGCACACCTATAATTATAGGCAAGAAGGATGGAGCTTATGCAGCTTCGAGCGAGTCGACATCTTTCCCTAATCTTGATTACGAAGAGTGCTATAATGTAGGCCCCGGCGAGATAGTAGAGCTTACTGCCGACAGCATGACGCAGCTTCGTCCTGCCAACAAGAAGATGCAGATATGCTCGTTCTTGTGGGTATACTATGGCTTTCCTACATCCACATACGAGGG
>USCM01000232.1 GCA_900553155.1 uncultured Prevotella sp.
TACGGTGAGGATATCGGTACCACCTGTAGAGCCGTTGTGCGAGAACACTATGCCAAGACCGGCACCGCCAAGGAGGCCGGCGATAAGCACGTGCATAAACTTGTCTTCGCCAGGAGTCATAATTGGGTGTGCTGCAAAGAATGGTTGCAATATGCTAATCATTAAAGACATGATGCCCACACCTATGATTGTGCGCCAAAAGAATTGCTTTGTAAGTGCCGATATGGCAATGACAAGCATCAAGACATTAAGCGCAAGCACGGATGTACCGGCTGGGATGTTTGTGGCATAATAGATAAGTGCCGATGCACCAGCCACACCGCCCATTACCAACTTCTCAGGCAAGGTATAGGCACAATAGCCTATAGAGTAGAGAAGGATGCCGAATGTTATGAAGAAGAGGTCCTTTGCGGTGCTCTTAAAGCTCTTGCCCGGGAGTTTTACTTTGGTTTTCTCCATTGTTTTGATTTGAATTTAGTATGTTTAAGTGGTGTATTATCAGTGTATTGCCTTTTCAAACTGTCCGCTTTGAGCAAAGCTCAGACCTTGAATTTTGTTTGTTGTATGGCGTGTTGAGTACTTGAAGGTAACGCTCTTCTCTCCGCTGAACGATGTCCAGTGCAGCGTCATGTCCACCGTCTTGTTGCCGGTATCAGGCAGTTTGTCGAGTCGGAAAGCCACAACTCCGTCGCCCCAATATCCACCCTTTACACCTTGAGCGTCGTGGAAGAATGTAAGGTCGTATGGATTTGCAGCGTTGGTTGCTGCAAGGTTGACGTAGTGGGGAGAGCCGTTGGCAGCCCATTGGGTGCGGAAGTGGATGGTAAGGTAGCCATCCTCGCTCACCGTCCAGTCGCGCATAATCTCCACCGGGTCCTTTACAAGGTGTGCGGCAAGACTCTCGTTGGGTGCGGGAAACTCAATCATAGGCTTTGTAAGCACGCTGTCCATCCAGTTGATGTATACCTCATACTTGCGTTTGTCGGCAGGCTGGGTAAGCAATCGGTAGTTTACGAAGGCCCTGACCTCCCGTTTGCCGTATGGCGCAGCTTGCATATTGGCTGCTGTGAGGCGCGTCGAATCGTCGAGCTGCATATAGAATGTAGAGCCATCGGCAGATGGTTTCACCGTTACAATGGCGTTGGGGCGGTTTAGCGGAAATACAGGGAATTCGTCGTTGTCGTTGTCGCACGAAGTCGCAATAATGCTTGCGGCAATAAAAGTGGCCGCAATACAAAACAGTTGGACAGCCTTTCTTAGGCTGGATGTATAAAGATTAAGTTGTTGCATATTACGTTTTCCATATTTAATGCGACAAAGTTACAATTTAATATTTGAAAAAGCAAGAAACAACGATACTGATTTTATATAATTGTTGTCTTGGGCTTAAAGGGCGCTTAAAGGGTGTTGTACCTAATAAAATGTGCTATTTGTTTTGCTGTTTTGCATAATTAAACTATCTTTGTAAATGATATGACCAATTATCATACAATATATCACCCCGAGCATCATTATACGAGAAAACAGAAAAACGGATTGAATATGAAAAGGTCAAGATTTATCTCTTTGGCTATTGCTATGCTAATGCCATTGGCTGCCATAGCCGACTCTTATACATCCCTTTGGAAGCAGTTTGATTCTGCCATGCAGAAGGATCATCCACAGACAGCACTTAAGGTGCTTGCACAGATAACCGACAAGGCGCAACGAGAGCGTGAATACGGTCAGTTGCTTAAGGCACAGGTGTCTGTAGCCGGTTGCGAGACGATGGTGTCGCCCGACTCGCTCCTGCCTGCAATAGAGCGTCTTAAGGTAGCCGAACAGGCTGCGGTGCGCAGTGGCAACCATGTGCTTGCTGCTGTGTATCAGTCGGTGCTTGGCTCGGTGTATACCGACAATCGGCGTCGGCTTGACGACGGAGTGGCTATTGGCAAAGAGTATTACGCCAAGTCGATGTCGCATCCTGACGCGCTTGCCGATGCCTATGCATCTGGGTATGAGCCGTTTGTTGTGGACGGTGTCGACTCGAAGTACTACTATGATGATATGTTGCACGTTATAGGTATGCGTGCCGACGACTACCGCACAATGCACGACTACTATGCCTCTCACGGCAAGCGAGAGGGTGCATTGCTTACAGCGCTTGAGCTTGTAAAGAAGTCGCGCCGAGCCGGAGACGAGGGACGTGTAAAGAAGTCGAAGTACATCATGTCGCTCGACTCGTTGGTGCGCCAGTACGGCGATCTTCTTCCATGTGGCGAGGTGGCGATAGAGCGCTATGCTTATATGCAGAACGCCGAGGACATCTCGGCAGAAGAGAAGATGAGCTACATCAACTATGCCCTTATGAAGTGGGGTGCATGGCAGCGCATGAACATACTGCGCAATGCCCAGCGCCGTCTTACACTGCCGTCTTTCCATGCTTCGCTTGGAGGCGAGATAGCATTGCCGGGTGTAACACGTAAGGTGATGGTGATGGGGCTTAACAATATCGGACAGATACGTATAAGCGCCAGCCTACTGAACATTGACGGCACAACCGAGCTTGACCCAAGCGACGAAAAGGACTATGCACGTCTTCGCCGACATATCATTTCTACCGCCCCGGTACTTACCGATGTACGCAATTATGTAGGTATGCCGGCATACAAGACCATAAGCGACACCCTCGAACTAAAGGGATTGCGCACAGGTATGTACCTTGTTGAGGTGTCAACCGACAACGTAAGTATGCCTGTCGAGCGTCATTTGCTGCGTGTATGCAATCTGTATCCTGTAGTAGAGATGCTTCCCGGCAAGATGTGTCGTGTGGTTGTGCTCAACGCTACCACTGGTACAGCCGTGCCGGGAGCAAAGGTCGACGTCGTTATGTCGGTCGACCGCAATGGCAAGGAAAACGTCAAGACATTCTCTACGGATGCCAATGGCGAGGTTTACGTAGAGTATAAAGCATTGGAGCCACGTGCATACCGTGTGTATACAGATGACGACAAGGCTTTCCCGAGTACCCCAATGGGTAGCCGTTTCTACTATTACAACAACAAGGCAAAGGTTACGCAGACCAAGATTTACCGACCGCCGCATATATCGACCCGGTCAGACGGTGCATGCTGCAGCCATTGCCTATACATATAATAATAAGGAGTACAAGGGCGAGGTGCTTTCGGGCAAGCAGATGACTATAACTCTGCGCGATTCTAACCGCAAGGAGATAGCCAAGAGCACTGTTACAACCGACGAGTTTGGTATGGCTTCTGCCGACTTTGTGCTGCCCGAGGGCGGCTTGACAGGCATCTACACCCTGCGTAGCGACCTTGGCAACAACATCTACACCAACTTCTCGGTGGAGGAGTATA
>USCM01000233.1 GCA_900553155.1 uncultured Prevotella sp.
CACGCCTCTCGTTCATCGAGCGCCAGATGGTAGGCTACGAGGACGAGATGACACAGCACTGCCTTGGCACAATACCCGAATTGTTTGACGGCAACCCACCATTCCATGGACGTGGTGCCATTTCGTTCGCTATGAACGTGGCCGAGATTCTGCGTACACTCGAACTACTTGAAAAATATAAATATTAAACATAGGAGGATTCAGAAATATGAAAGTATTAATGTTCGGATGGGAGTATCCTCCTCACGTATATGGTGGACTTGCTACCGCTAACTTCGGAATATCACAGGGGCTGCACGCTCAGGGCGATGTAGAGACCGTATTGTGCCTGCCTCATCCATTTGGCGACGAGGACCGCAGCGCATGCCGCATTGTAGCGATGAACTGTGTGCCTATTGCTTGGCGCGATGTCGATTACGACTACGTGAAGAGCCGCATCTCAAATGTGATGGACCCCGACTATTATTATCGTCTGCGCGACCATATCTACGCCGACTTCAACAGTATGCACGTCAACGATCTTGGATGCATGGAGTTTGCCGGCGGCTATCCGTCTAACCTTCACGAGGAAATCAACAACTACTCAATCATTGCTGGTGTTGTTGCTCGCACAGAAGAGTTTGACATCATACACGCTCACGACTGGCTAACATATCCTGCCGGCATACATGCCAAGAATGTTAGTGGCAAGCCATTGTGTATCCACGTGCACGCTACCGACTTCGACCGCTCACGCGGTAAGGTGAACCCAACGGTTTACTCTATAGAGAAGGACGGTATGGACAATGCCGACTGCATAATGTGTGTATCCGAGCTTACACGTCAGACAGTTATCAACCAGTATCATCAGGATCCACGCAAGTGCTTCACTATGCACAATGCGGTATATCCTCTGCGCCAGGAGCTTCAGGACATTCCACGTCCCGACCACACAGGTAAGGATAAGGTTGTAACCTTCCTTGGACGTATCACTATGCAGAAGGGACCTGAGTATTTCGTTGAGGCAGCCAATATGGTATTGCAGCGCACACGCAACGTGCGTTTCTGTATGGCTGGTAGTGGCGATATGATGGACGCTATGATATACCTTGCAGCCGAGCGTGGCATAGCCGATCGTTTCCACTTCCCTGGCTTTATGCGCGGCAAACAGGTGTACGAGTGCTTGAAGGACTCGGATGTGTATGTAATGCCTTCTGTGTCGGAGCCATTCGGTATATCGCCTCTTGAGGCAATGCAGTGTGGCACGCCTACTATTATCTCTAAGCAGTCGGGCTGCGCCGAGATTCTCGACAACTGTATAAAGGTTGACTATTGGGACATCCACGCACTCGCCGATGCTATCTACTCTATTTGCCACAACGATTCGCTCTTCCACTACCTTCAGGACGAGGGCAAGAACGAGGTCGACCAGATAACATGGGAGAAGGTGGGCGCACGCATCAAGAATCTATACGAGCGTGTACTCGCAGGCAAGCTTTAAGCATAACAAAATACACAACAATCCATTAAACGACAAACAACAATGAAGACGATTTGTTTATATTTCGAAATACATCAGAACATCCAGTTGAAGCGTTATCGTTTCTTCGACATTGGTACCGACCACTACTACTATGACGACTATGAGAACGAGCGTCTCATAGCCGACATCGCCGAGCGCTCATATATGCCGGCACTCAACACTCTGCTTGAGATGATTAAGAGCAACAACGGTACATTCAAGGTTGCCTTCTCTCTCTCGGGTGTAGGTATCGAGCAGTTGGAGATACATGCTCCTCAGGTTCTCGAGAAGTTGCAGGAGCTCAACCAGACTGGTTGTGTGGAATTCCTCGCCGAGCCTTACTCGCACGGACTTGCTTCGCTTGCCAACGAGGAAAGCTTTGCCAATGAGGTTAAGCGCCAGGCACAGAAGATGAAGGAATACTTCGGACAGGAGCCTAAGGTGCTTCGCAACTCTTCGCTTATCTATAGCGACGACATTGGCTTGCAGGCATCACAGATGGGATTCAAGGGTATGCTCACCGAAGGTGCGCGCCACGTCCTCGGCTGGAAGTCGCCCAACTATGTATACAACTGCGCCCTTGCTCCTAACTTGAAGCTCCTTCTGCGCAACGTCAACTTCAGCGACGATATCTCTTTGCGCTTTAGCAACACCGATTGGGATGGTTATCCACTCTTCGCTGACAACTATATGGACCGTATCGCCAATCTGCCAGAAGGCGAGAAGGTGGTTAACATCTTCATGGAGCTTTCGGCTCTCGGCATCGCACAGCCTTTGTCAAGCAACATCCTTGACTTCTTCAAGGCTCTTCCTGCATGTGCAAAGGAGCGCGGCATCACATTCTCTACTCCTTCAGAGATTTGCGACTCGTTTGACAGCGTAAGTGCTGTTGACGTGCCCGATACTCTCTCTTGGAACGACGAGGAGCGCGATTGCAGCTGCTGGCTCGGCAACCCAATGCAGCGTGAGGCTTTCAACAAGCTTTATAGCGTAGCCGACCGTGTTCGCATTGCCGACGATCCACGCATCAACCAGGATTGGGACTATCTGCAGGCATCTAACAACTTCCGTCAGATGACAACAAAGCCTTCGCAGGTTGGTCTTAACCGTGGTATCTACTCAAGCCCGTTTGATGCATTCACCAACTATATGAATATTCTTGGCGACTTCATCTCACGTGTCAACTCGCTCTATCCAGACTCAATCGACAACGACGAGCTTAGCTCTCTCCTCACTACTATCAAGAACCAGGATGAGGAAATCGAGATGAAGTCGAAGGAGATTGTACGTCTTCAGACCAAGATCGAGAAGATTGAGGCTACAGAGGAGAAGCTTCGTGCAAAGCTTGAGAAGACAAAGGCTCCTGCTGCTAAGAAGCCTGCTGCAAAGAAAACTGCCGCTAAGAAGGCCGAGGAAGTTGCCGAGGCTGAGGCAAAAACTAAGTAGGAATTAAGGTTCTTGTATAAATACAAATATTGGTTAATAAAGTTGGGTGCTCTACCACGTGATGTGGTGGGGCATTTTTTTAATTGTTTATATATAGTATCTATACTATAAATGTTTTTTTATTTTAACCTCTCATTCTATCATTTTTCGACGAACGAAAGTGTATAACTTATTGGTATATGGAGTTTTACACGAGTGTTAGGTTGCGCTATGCCAGGCTCATCTATCATTTATCTAACACAGACCTTACACTATGTTTTTTCGCAACCAACTCTTGGTTTCCAACTAAGGCTTCCTTGGTAGGTCATTAAGGCTTAATTGGTAGGTCACTAAGGCTTAATTGGTTGGTCACTAAGGCTTAATTGGTCAGTCATCAAGGCTTGTTTAAATTGCAGTTTGTCGGTG
>USCM01000234.1 GCA_900553155.1 uncultured Prevotella sp.
CGTTAATGTTTCTATCGTATAATGGACGTTAATGAGCTGTACTCGGACGTCTCCAATAAAAAAGCTCTTCCCTCGCCCGGCAAAGCCGAGCGAGGGAAGAGCTTTTTTTATATATATCACTATTTACTTCATCACCTTCTTGCCGTCAACGATATACAGGCCCTTGCCCATAGCGTTGATGTCGTTGCCCATGACGCGGCCGTCGATAGAGTAGACAGCGTTAGATACCTTGTTAGGCTTAGCAGTTACCGATGCTATGCCTGTTGTGCCTCCCTCGGTAAGGGTTATGTTGTTGCCCTTCTTGGTAAGAGTGTAGCACCAGTTCACACCCTCGGCAGAATAAACACGGTTCACCAACTCTTTGTCAGAGTCCTGTGCTACGAAGTACAGCAGGTATGTGCCATCCTTCACACCGTCGGGCATTTCGAAAGTACCGCCATTGATACCCGAGCCATAGATTTTTTTACCAGCTGCAGTAATGGCACGGTCTTTATCAAAACTAATATTTAGAATTGAAGAGAGTTCCTTACCATTGTCAATCACAAGATGACAAGAACCGTCAAACTTGTAGTCGTTATAGTTGTATACAATGTACTTGCCTATTGTGAAGGTTCCATTCGAGTAAGACAACTCTAACGGCAATGTAGAAACAATCTCCGTGGTATGTTCAACATCCTCAGTTGTCTTGGCAAGACCGGTAAATATGTTCTGCTCCTCTGTATAAGAATAGTCGGTACCTTCTGCTGACGGGTTGAGCTTATTGACGTCAAACCAGCCGTTAGCCACACCATCCCAACCCCAGTCGAGGTGTACCAAACCCTGCTCGTTATATCCGTCAACCACGAAGCAGTGGCCACCAGTAGCCTTGTCGGCACCACAATATACAACTGGACGCTGATTGTCAAGTTCGTTGTAGATGTAGTCCATCCACTCTTCGGCATGGAACATACGATAACGGGTAGCAACATTCTTATTGATGCGGAAGTGCTCCTTCAAGCCAGGCATAGCCATTAGAAGAGTTGTACCACTGCCACTAGGCGCATAGTTCATACTGATAGCCCTACCGATATGATACATCAAGGTGGCTACTGCATCGCCCTGTGTCTGGTTGTACTTTCCAGGCTCATAAGTAGGCAACATATTGGCATAATCGTATGTAGTGCTTCCATAGCTTATAAAGTCGAAGGTATCGGCGTCGAATATCTCGCCCTCGCCGGTTGTAGGATACTGACGAGCATAGAACGTCTGCGCCAAAGCAGTGGCAACACATCCTGTTGGACAATCCTTAGGACAGAAGTTGTTGTACGGAGCACCCTGTCCCCATTGTGTCTTAAGTAATGGATCCACCTTCTTGGCACGCTTCATAATGGCGTGGTTCTCAGGATTAGAGCCATAGGCAAGCGATTGTTCCATAGCGTTCATCCACCACTTCATGCCGTCAGGCATATTGTTGGCGTCGAAGGTAGAGGTAGAAAAACCAAGTACAGGGTCGATGTTGTCGTCGTTGGCTATAACCACGAAGCCAGCGTTGTCGTAGCCCACCACAGTGAACTCGGTGTTCACGTGCAGGCGCTTAAGGTTGTACTTGTCGGTGTTGCTTGATGCCTTAACCCTCTTTATGTCGTTGTTGTCAAGCAAACGTACCGCGATATTGCGCATCTCGGCAAAGGTGCGCTGTTTGGCAGTGGCCGCCATACTGAAGGCGACACATGCAATAAGTAGGATTGATTTCTTCATTGACTTTTATTTTTGTATTGACGCAACAAATCGGAAAGCAAGACAACATACTTATTGTCTCGCTTCCCGATATGTGTTTAGCCTATATGTATAGTTTCTTTACGATTACCATGCATTGGGGTGAGTTGTCATATATGCGTTATACTTCTCTTTGCTAAGGAAGATGTATGTCGACTCAGCAGGTTCGAGTGTACCATAATTAGCAAGATCCAAAGTATAAGTACCTGAGGCAAACTTTATAAAGCCACCATTCTCGTTATACGATCCTGCCGACTTGCCATTGCCAACAGAGAGGGCGCCATATTGCGATTCCACACAACCAAGATCTCCCTTAAGGAATGTTGCAGCCTTCTTCTTGACGCTCACAATCATATTTGTACCGGCAACATAGGTAAAACCATTCAACGGTAAGCCATCAAAGGCATTAGTTCCTTGCTCCCTGCCAGTTGCTGGCTGAGCGAATGGGCTTACAAAGCGATAGCGCACCTCATTGCCAAGTTCTGCCTTTTCGATATTTGAGATAATGAATGGATATTTTGCAACACCAAACACAGAGAGTGTGCCGTCAACCCAATAGCCCTGACCTAAAGACTCCCACTTCAAGCGAATGGCACTGCCACTATAGATAGGGCTGCCATTAACTTGCTTGTACGAGTTGATATACTCGCGCGGTACAGTGATTGTGAAATTGTAGGTCTTACCTATCTCGGCATTAGGGAATGGCATTTCCACTGTTGCCTCAGCCTCGCCATCGGCGAATGTGGCTGAAGCAGGAATCTGGAACACATTGTCGTCATTCACCTCAACAGTAAGAGGCACGGTAAGCGCACCGTTTGTGTTGAGACGAGCAACCTTAAATGTTGTTGTCAATGGGTCGGTAACCTCAAGGTCGAGGCTACTCTTGTTTGAGGCAGGGAAATAAACACCAGCCACATCCTCAGCATCAGCTGCGCCCACACCGTCGTACTTGTACTCGTCTGTACAAGATACCAACGACAGCACTAATGTTGCCACAAGAGCAACACTGCTCAATATTTTCTTTTTCATACTATTCAATAACATTTAAAAGTTAGTCTTCACTCCATTCTTTGTATGTATCAGAAGGGTCTGGGTTGTTGTAGTCGTTCACCGCAGCGTTGGTGTTGCCCTCGGTCTGTACAATAACCCAGTTCATCCATGACGGACGGCCATCGGTATTGAAACGGAACTGCTCAAGCCAGTTGGTCTTCACGGGGTTTGAATAACCACGTGTTACCGACATGTTAAGACGCTTGATATCGAAGAAGGTCTGACCCTCGCCCCATAGTTCAATACGCTTCTGGAGGATAATCTCGTTTACTACCTCTTCCTCTGTTGTGGCACCAGTGGTATAGTTGGCATTGCGATACTTCTTCATGAACGACTGCAGAACAGCCTTGCCCTGTGCTGGGTTGACGTGTGCCAAAGCCTCAGCATAGATGAAGTACATCTCCTCAACACGCATCAAAGGTATAGCCGAAGCACCTGCGATAGACGAGTT
>USCM01000235.1 GCA_900553155.1 uncultured Prevotella sp.
TGTAAGCGCGAGAACATGCCGAAGGATAACATTGAGCGTGCTATCAAGAACGCTATGGGTAAGGACCAGAGCGAGTACAAGGAAGTAACATACGAGGGATATGGCCCTCACGGTATCGCTATCTTCGTTGACACCCTTACCGACAACACAACACGTACCGTAGGCGACGTGCGCTCGGTGTTCAACAAGTTCAACGGTACACTCGGTACAACAGGCTCGCTGTCTTACCTCTTCGACCACAAGTGTGTATTTACATTCAAGAAGAAGGACGGCATCGATATGGAAGAGCTTATCCTTGAGCTTATCGACTTCAATGTAGAAGACGAGTTTGACGAGGACGAGGAAGAAGGAACAATCACAATCTACGGCGACGACGTTAAGGCTTATGCTCAGATTCAGAAGTTCCTTGAGGACCAGGGCTTCGAGGATATCGGTGGCGAGTTTACATACGTTCCTAACGACCTTAAGGACGTTGACGCCGAGCAGCGTGCCACCATCGACAAGATGGTAGAGCGTCTTGAGGACTTTGACGACGTTCAGAACGTATATACCAACATGAAGCCTGAGGAAGGTGAGTAAGGTGAATCACTTAGAATACGTGACATCCGGCACTTGCAGCCGCCTTATAACAATAGACGTTGATGCCGATGGCATCATTCGCAATCTGTCGTTTGTGGGTGGTTGCAACGGCAACCTCAAGGGCATTTGCGCCCTCGTTATCGGCAAGAAGGCTTCAGAGGTAAAGCAAACTCTTAAGGGTATAAGCTGCAACGGCAAGCCTACCAGCTGTCCCGACCAGCTTGCTACCGCATTGGAGCAAATGGGATATTAAATTTTACGAAAAATAGTGGCAGTGTGCCAGCTTTTAAGTTATTGTGTTGATATACAATAGCTTAAAGGCTGGCACATCGCTTTTTTTAGTAGCAGTATAATCTAAGGCATATACATAGATACTTTAATTGTTATTATTACTCAATTTTTTTTCTTTTTTGTTCATAGTTAGAAAAATATATGTACCTTTGCTCCTTGAATCTACTAATTAACTTAAAGAGCCTTGCACATATCCTCTAAATGCTTATTCTGCAGCTTGGCGAGTTATCAAAACTAATCATTCAATTATGCTAAAACAAATTATTAACGGTCGTGTCCTTACTCCAGAGGGCTGGCTCGAAGGCGGCTCCGTAATCATTGACGGCAATAAGATAAAGGCCGTTTCAAACAGTGATCTGTACATTGTAGATGCTCAAATAATCGACGCCAAGGGTTGCTATGTAGTTCCTGGCGGCGTAGAGCTGCACGTGCATGGCGGTGGCGGTCGCGACTTTATGGAGGGTTCGGAAGAAGCTTTCCGTGTAGCCATCAAGGCACACATGAAGCATGGCACCACATCCATCTTCCCCACACTCTCGTCTTCGACAGTGCCAATGATTGAGGCAGCCTGCGAAACCTGCCAGAAGCTTATGGAAGAGGAGAACAGTCCAGTACTTGGTTTGCACCTTGAAGGTCCTTACTTCAACCCCAAGCAGGCTGGAGCACAGATTCCTGAATGGATCAAGGCACCGGTAGCCGAGGAGTATGAGCCATTGCTCGAGAAGTATCCATGTATCAAGCGTTGGGACGAGGCTCCCGAGCTGCCAGGTTCAATCGACTTTATCAAGGCTTGCTGCAAGCACGGTGTGTTGGCGTCAATAGGCCATACACGTGCCACATACAACGACGTGGTTGCCGGTCATAGAGCTGGTATGATGCACGCCACCCACTTCTACAACGCTATGCCTGTAGTATACAAGGAGCACGAGTTTAAGGTTCCTGGCACAGTGGAGAGTGTATATGCGCTTCCCGACATGAGCGTTGAGGTTATCGCCGACGGCATACACGTGCCTCCAGTGATGCTTCGCGTAGTATACCAGATAAAGGGTGTTGAGAAGACAGCCCTCATTACCGACTCGTTGGCTTGTGCCGCAAGCGATGAGGGTGTAGCCTTCGACCCGCGAGTTATTCTTGAGGACGGCGTGTGCAAGCTTGCCGACCACTCGGCTCTTGCCGGTTCTATCGCCACAATGGACCGCCTTATCCGCACCTGTGTGCAGATGGCAAATATCCCTATGGAAGACGCGTGCCGCATGGCGAGCGAGACACCAGCCAAGATTATGGGTGTGTTCGACCGCAAGGGCTCTCTTGAGGACGGCAAGGATGCCGATATCATGATGTTCGACAAGGACCTCAAGCTGACTTACGTTATGCAGATGGGTAACGAAGTAACCAACGAACTCTAAACACAGATACTTATATGTTAAAGCAAATAGTAAATGGCCGTATCCTCACACCTAACGGTTGGCTTGAGGGCGGCTCCGTAATAATCGACGGCAACAAGATTAAGGCCGTTTCAAATATTGACTTGCATATTGTTGACGCCGAGATAATCGACGCCAAGGGTTGCTATGTAGTGCCTGGCGGTATCGACCTGCACACACATGGCGGTGGCGGTCGCGACTTTATCGAGGGTTGCGAGGATGCCTTCCGCGAGGCTGTCAATGCGCACATGAAGCATGGCACCACAACCATATATCCTACACTCTCGTCGTCTACCATCCCTACAATAGAGGCAGCTTGCAAGGTTTGCGAGAAGCTTATGGCAGAGGAGGATAGCCCAGTGCTCGGCTTGCACATCGAGGGTTCGTACATCAACCCTAAGCAGGCAGGTGCCCAGAACCCAGTGCTTATTAAGGCTCCAATCGTCGATGAGTATGAGACACTGCTCAACAAGTTTGCTTGCATCAAGCGTTGGGACGTGGCTCCCGAGCTTAATGGCGCTGTAGAGTTTATCACAGAGTGTCGCAAGCATGGCGTCATGACATCTCTCACCTGTACACGTGCCACATACGAGGACGTTGTTGCGGCTCACGATGCAGGCTTGTCGCACGCAGCCCACTTCTACAATGCCATGCCAGTGGTATACAAGGAGCACGAGTTTAAGGTTCCAGGCACCGTAGAGAGTGTGTACGCTCTGCAGGACATGACGGTAGAGGTTATAGCCGACGGTATACACGTGCCTCCGGTTATGCTCAATGTGGTATATCAGATAAAGGGTGCCGAGAAGACAGCCCTTATCACCGACTCTTTGGCTTATGCCGCAAGCGATGGCGATGTATCGTCAGAGCCGAGCGTAATCCTTGAGGACGGTGTGTGCAAGCTTGCCGACCACTCGGCTCTTGCCGGTTCTATCGCCACAATGGACC
>USCM01000236.1 GCA_900553155.1 uncultured Prevotella sp.
CCGCCGTTGGTCTGTGTGCCCTCACCCGAACCTATCTGCATATAGTTGTTGTCCTCAAAGGCATAATTATTACGCCAAGCCGAGAGGTCTTGGAAGGTGTACTTGATAGCCTCCGAACCGGCAAGCACATTGAAGTGATGATTCTTAGCTATATCAAACAGATAGTTGGCGGTGTTGGTCCAGGTCAATGTCTCGCCCTGGCCATAGGCACGGCTCATAGAGTTGACATCGGATGCCACAGCCTTACGTGTAAGCTCCTTTGAGAGATATTGTGTATGGTCGTAGCCTAAGTTGGTCTTCAACGAGAGACCCTTTATTGGCTTCAACTCAAGATAGGCATTGCCGAAGATACGCAAGCTCTCGTTGTTGTTGTCGCGTGAGTTGTAGAGCGACTGCACCGGGTTGGCGATATCCGACTTGAGTACATCGACCGGATTGGTGAATGTGCCGTCCTCGTTTCTGACACTTAGACCTGGATGCTGACGCATAGCTGTGAACGGAATGCCACGGTCGTCCTGTGCCGAGCAGCCACGGTTGAACCACTTTGAAACCATAAGGTTCTCGCCCACGCTAACATAGTCGGAGATATTGTATGTAGAGTTGAGTCGTGCCGAGTAGCGACGATAGAAGGTATAGTCTACCAGTCCGTCCTGGTTGATGTAGTTGCCAGAGAGAAGCATAGAGCCTTTCTTGCCACTATTAGATACGCTTGCCGAGAGGTTGTGTGTCCATGCCGAGCTGTATACGGCATCCTGCCAATCGGTGTTGGGCAGACCGCTTATCATCTGTGGCTTGTCGCCACTGCCATAGAAGGGATGCGAAGGCTTCATGCCAGCATTCTTGGCGGCTGTCCAATAAGCCTCACCCCACTGCTGAGTGTTGAGCATATCGTAGGTCTTGGCTACGGTCTGAAGGCTGGCTGCATAGTTCACGTTTACCGTAAGCTTCTCGCCCTTACCACGCTTTGTGGTTACGATAATAACACCATTGGCAGCACGCGAACCATAGATAGATGCCGAGGAAGCATCCTTAAGCACTTGAATAGACTCGATATCGGCAGGGTTGATAGAGTTCATATTCTCTGTTGTGGCTATACCGTCAACTATAAGCAATGGTGACGAGCCGTTGATAGAACTCATACCGCGAACACGGATTGAAGCACCGTCACCACCCGGTGTCGCATCTGTAACAACTTGTACACCGGCAAGCTTGCCCTGCATAGAGTTGAGCATATTAGGGTCGGCTTGCGATACCGGCTCTTTCATATTCATTACAGACACCGCACCGGTAAGGTCGGCCTTGCGCTGCACCTGATAACCGGTTACAACAACCTCGCCAAGCACCTCAGAGTTGTCCTGAAGCACAATCTTAAGATTGTCGCCAGCCTTCACCTCCTGGTCCTTACATCCTATATAAGAGATGATAAGGGTTTCGCCGGGCTTTACGTTGAGTTTAAAGTTGCCGTCGATGTCGGTCACTGTGCCCTGGTTGGTGGTGCCTTTAACCTTTACAGATGCACCAATGATGGGTTCACCCGTGTTGTCGGTCACCGTTCCGCCAATGCCGTTGGTCTGAGCGTATACGCCAGAGCCGGCGAGCATGAGCATACTTACTAAAGCTACTTTTGCTTTCTTCATAAGATATACGTTTACGTTTTGGTTTAAGTTTTTTAATTCTCTAATCTATTATAAGGGTTTTTAGCCTGCATCAAGAGCGCTTGCAATATCGGCTGCGTCTTGCTTACGATTGCAAAATTAGAGAACAATAAATGAGTGATATTTAAGGGATAGTTCACTTAATATCACTCATGTTACATGCAACAATCGTTGACGGGATAGTCAAAAATATTGAGTATTTAATAAGGTTTACCATAAAGAAGGCTTATAGTTGGTCTCCCCTAATTTCTGTAGGGTACTTGTCGAACTGCTTCTTAAAGCACGACGAGAAGTAGCCGGGTGTAGCAAATCCCACTTCGTAGGCAATCTCTGCCACGGTCTTGTCGGTTGTCTTAAGCAGCTGCATAGCCCGCTTTAGCCTTGTCTCACGCAATATCTCGACGGGAGTCTTACCGGTAAGGGCTTTCACCTTGCGGTAGAGTTGGACACGAGAGAGTCCAAGCTCGTCGCCAAGATCGTCTATCTTAAGCTTTGTGTTAGATAGATTCTTGTCCATTGCCTTCATAAAGCGGTTGAGGAAGAAACTGTCAGGGGTAGAGGGACCATCCGCAGACACCACTACATCCACCTCTGCAACTTTTGCTGCGAATGCCCGACGCAGCGCTTGGCGATTATTCAGTAGCGAAGCAATGTTGGCAAGTAGCAGGTCTGCACTGAAGGGCTTGGTCATATAGGCATCGGCACCCGTCTGCAAGCCTTCAATATGCTGCTGCTCGCTGCTACGTGCTGTAAGCATAAGCACGGGAATATGGCTTGTTGCTTCGTGCTGCTTAAGACGTGTGCAGAACGTCAAGCCGTCCATAACGGGCATCATAACGTCTGACACAACAATATCGGGAACACTCTCCACTGCCAGTTTCAGTCCACTCTGTCCGTCGGCTGCCTCTATAACATAGTAGCTGTCGAGCAGCAGTGTGCGCAGATAGGCACGCATATCGGCATTGTCGTCGACGATAAGCACAGTGGCAAGCTCGTCTGTATTGTCGTTAATCATTATGCTATGACGGCTGTCTTGTACCGACTTTAGGCTTGCCGAGAGTTGCTCGTTGGTTATAACGGATGCATCATCAATAGTGGCACTATTCTCACGGCGGAACAACAACACGTCGCCAACAAGTCGTTGCAGCTGCTCTACATTGCGACGCACGATATCTATAAGTTGCTTATCGCCTTTGCCTTCTGCAAGCTGACTCACCGGACCAGCTATCAGCGTCAACGGGGTACGCAACTGGTGGGAAGCATTGGTAAAGAAACGTGTTTGTTCGTTGTTCAACTCGCGCATTCGACGATTGGCACGACGCGTGGCCCTAACGGCACGCCATGTAGCAAACACAGCAACAATCAAAAATAGGATAACAAGCAAAGATACGATAAGAAGGGTACGCTGTGTGTAATAGAACCCCAAGTAGGCCTCAAGCTTCGACTGAATGGTAGCAAGGTATTGGTTCTGCCTCATCAGCGCATTGCTGCTTAAAGACACGTCGACTACATTTTGCGGAGTTACGACAAAACTCTTCATATTGTTGACACGTTGAAAAGGCTTGCCCTCAAGTATACGC
>USCM01000237.1 GCA_900553155.1 uncultured Prevotella sp.
GTGGGCTGTTGCAGATGGCAGATAAAAAATTATTTGTTTTTTCTTAACTCGGAAGGAGCCACGCCATATTCTTCCTTAAAGCACTTTGAGAAGTAGCGCAGGGTAGAGAATCCGCAAGCTGATGCTATCTCGGATATGCTAGTATCCAACTGTTCGGTTATCATACGGTGCGACTTCTTAAGGCGCATAGAGCGTAGAAACTCTACCGGCGACATATCGGTAAGACTCTTTATCTTGCGGTACAGCGTCGACTTTGACATGCACACTGCCTCTGCCATCTGTCCGATGTCATATTTCTCGTTGTCTATGTGGTTTTCTATCTCCTTTATAGCCTTATCCATAAATGCCTTGTCAAGAGCCGACATCTGTAGCTGTGTGGGCGCTATATTGTCGTCAGCGCGATATTCTTGCTGTCGTTTACGGCGCAAGCGCAGGAAGCTTTCGATGCGCGCCTTTAGCACATTAAGCTCAAAAGGCTTGGCTATGTAGCCGTCGGCACCAGCCTCGTAGCAATCTACACGGTCTTCGGGAGTGGTGCGAGCCGTGAGCAGAATAACAGGTATGTGGCTTGTCTCGGCATCGGCTTTAAGCTCCCGGCACATCTGCAGGCCGTCCATTACGGGCATCATCACGTCCGATACGATGATGTCGGGCTGTTCGGAGCGTGCAATGTCCAGTCCTTCGCGTCCGTTTGTGGCTGTAAGCACGGTGTGGTAGCGCGAGAAGATGCGCTGCATGAGCGTCAGCAGCTCGTCGTTGTCCTCTACTATCAGCATGCGCTGCTTGTCGGCAGTGGGCGATGGCTCGTTGGCAGGAATCTCGGTTGGGTCGTCGTGCAGCTCAAGCAGGTTGGATGCCTCATTTTTGTCGGCCAGCTCGTTGGGCAGATAGCTGCTCTTGTCGAGTGGCAGAGTAAGGCTGAACACCGAGCCTTTGCCCACCTCGCTCTTGACACTAATCTCGGCATGGTGAAGCTCTGCAATCTCCTTGACAAGCGACAGACCTACACCGTTAGAGTCGGTGCGTGAAGCCCGTGCGGTGTAGAACCGGTCGAAGATGTGCGCCAAGTCTTTCTGTGCTATACCCGAGCCCGTGTCGGCAATGTCGACAACGGCAAACCGTTTGTTGTCCTTGCTTATTTCGCGTAGCTCGACATTGATTTTGCCTTCGTTAGTGTATTTAAAGGCGTTGGACAGGAGATTTATTATTATCTTCTCCACCTTGTTGGCATCAAACTGTCCGTGTATGGTTTTATCGTTAGGCGTTGATATGCCAAACTTTATATTCTTTTTGTTGGTGAGTGGCTCGAAATAGTTGTGGCAGATGTTGTGTACAAACTCGCTCAGGTTGCCCTCGCTTACGGCAAGCGTCATCTTTCCGTTCTCAAGTTTGCGGAAGTCGAGCACCTGCTGTATAAGCAGGCGCAGGCGGTTGAGGTTGGCTCGTATGCTGCCCAACTGTGGATTGAAGGCATCTGATGTGGTCCTGATGTCGTCGATGATACACGATATAACGGTGATAGGTGTAAGGAAGTCGTGCGACACATTGGTAAAGTAGCGCAGCTTGGTCTGTACAAGTTCCGCCTCCTTCTGCCTTTCGATGCGGTCTATCTGCTTGCGCTGTCGCTCGCGTATGCGCTGTCGGGTGCTGCTGATTGTGTAATAAATCATGGCAAAGCCCAATAACACATATATGGTGTATGCCCACCATGTTTCCCACAGGTGCGGTTGCTTGTATATATTGTAAGCCGTAATATTGTCCGACCATTGTCCGTTAGAGTCGGTATATCTAATAAGCAGCTTGTGTGTTCCGCTTGGCAGATTGCTGTAGTTGGCAGATGCTCGCCTTTCGCCACAATAGTTCCATGTATGATCTATTCCTTCAATCATATATGCGAAGACTGGTCTATACTGTCCGTACTCGCAAACTGTAAAATCTATTTCTATGTTTTGTGCGTCAGAGCCAAGTTGTATGGTCTTGTTTTTGTTGTCAATACTATAAGCATTGTCTTCAAGTCCAGTGTATACTGATATGCCCCCAACTTTCAAGTCAGACACAATAGGCTGTTGCATCTTGCTTGTTGTATGCCAGTTGGTTTTAAACCACACGGCTCCACCTCTTCCGGCAAACATCAAATTGCCTGTTTTGGGGTTGGTTGTAAATGCGTTTTTGGCAAAGTCGTTCACACCGATGTCTCCCGACGAGTAGATGTTAAGGCTGTTGTGTACAACATCGTATCTTACAATACCTGATGTTGTGCTAATCCATAGATGTCCGTGTGTGTCGGGTGTAAGGTTTACGATGTCGCCCCTAATGCCTCCTTCCAGCATGCGCGAATGGTCTTCAAAGCGTTCGGTCTTTGGGTCGTAGCTGTATATGGCTCCCTCGGCAATGCCCACCCATAGTTTGTCGTTTTTGTTGTCGAAGGCGAGTGCTTCTGTATGATCGGTAGACAGAATGCTGTTGCTTGAGCAGAATGTCTTCTTCTCAATAATGGATAGTGAGCCACCTCTGCCTCTAAGGTCGGTCTTTATACGTGTAAGGCCGTGCGTCCTGCTTGCCATCCAGACGTATCCATGGCTGTCTTCTACGATGGAGAAGATGTCGTCGTATGCAAGCTGCTTAACAGTGTGAAACTGTTGTTGTCCGCGTTGGCGCACAGCAATTCCGATGTTGGTAGATAGCCACAAGTTGCCTTTTGAGTCTTCGAATAGTATTTGTGGCAGTCCGGGGGTGCCAATATTTATTGTTTTGTATATGTTTAGTTTGGATGTCGTTTGTTCAATCTCGTATATTTTGTTTTGATAAGCAAGCAGCATCCACACGTGGTTTTGTGGTAGGAACGAGGGCTGGGCTATATAAATAATGTCTTTCAGCTGAAACAGCTCATTGGCATCTTGTTTTGGGATAAAGGTATGCTCTGTACCGTCGTTAGAGCAGAAGCCGATGCCATAGTCGCTAACCGCATACCATATACCGTTTGCTGTATTAAGGACGGCTGTAATGTATGGTCGAGCATTGTTGAAGTACATAGAGCTACCCAATGGCAGGTACGAAAAGGCACCCTTGTCGGCAGACAATCTGAAGAAGCTGTCGTCCATAGTGCTAATCCATATGTTGCCGGCATTGTCCTTGTATATAGTGTTGAACTGCTTGTGTGCCAAATAGTCAATATCCTTGCGTTCAATAATGTCCAGACTGTAGCCCTTAAGCTTGGCCATAATGAGTGTGTT
>USCM01000238.1 GCA_900553155.1 uncultured Prevotella sp.
TGATGTCGTAGCGATAGCCTCCACCTATGTCGCACTTCACACGGTGCTGGTGCAGATACTCGTACCATATTGTGCCACACGTGCCAAGATACATGGCGGTGTGCACCCACTTGTCTATAAGCGTAACGTTGTCGAGCGGTGTATGGGGCACCGTCGCAAAACACAACACCCATATTATAAAGATGTAAAACGACGACACGGGGTACCTCTTAAGAAGATGACGGATGTATTGCATATTTGTTTTTATTGAATTTGCTGTATTATATTGTATCACTAAAGGATAGTTGCAAAGTTACGAAAAAAACTATAACATTAGAAAGCTGAGCTGCAAATATCCACAGGACACGTATTCAAAGAAACAGCCCAACGCTGGCTTTTACTTACAGATTGTTTTCTTTTCTCGATTTATTTTTATACTTTTGCAACTTAATTAATAACAATAGCATTAAATCATTAAATATCCCGTAAGTATTATAGGATAACATAAATCACAAAAAGAGATGTCAAAAGAAAGAGTAAACTTCGGAAGCAAACTTGGAATGGTGCTCGCCACTGCCGGCTCGGCGGTAGGTCTTGGCAATGTATGGCGATTCCCGTATATGACGGGGCAGAACGGCGGTGCCGTATTTATTATGGTATATATCGGCTGCGTTGTACTGCTCGGACTGCCGTGCATGATGAGCGAGTTTATCATTGGCCGACACGGAGCCGCCAACACCGGACGCGCTTACGGCAAGATGGGCACACATAGCATGTGGCGACTTGTGGGCTGCATGAGTGTGCTTACCGGATTTCTTATAACCGGCTATTATGCCGTAGTATCGGGATGGTGCTTGCAGTATATATTCTCATCGGCATTTGGCGAGCTAAACGGCAACCCTGCCTACATCACCGAGTACTTCAAGGACTTCTCTTCGTCGCCCTTGCAACCCGTGCTCTGGACCATAGCCATTCTTGCCATGACCCACTTCGTCATTATCCACGGCGTGCGCAGCGGCATAGAGCGCGCCTCTAAGATAATGATGCCCATGCTCTTTATCCTGCTGCTCGTTGTGGTGGCAGGCTCATGCATGCTGCCGGGAGCCGAGAAAGGCATCCAGTTTCTTTTCCGTCCCGACTTCTCCAAGCTCAACTCCAATATGTTTCTTGCAGCAATGGGCCAGTCGTTCTACTCGCTGTCCATCGGCATGGGTTGCATCTGCACCTTTGCGAGCTACTTCTCCCGCAACGCCAACCTCACAAAGTCGGCTATCAACATCGTTGTTATCGACTCGCTTATAGCCATTCTTGCCGGACTGATGATTTTCCCGGCAGCCTTCTCCGTTGGCGTAAACCCCGACTCTGGTCCGTCGCTCATCTTCATCACCCTGCCCAATGTGTTCCGCGAGGCTTTCGCCTCCATGCCTATCATCGGCACCATCATAGCCACAGGCTTCTACATACTGCTGTCGCTCGCCGCCCTCACGTCGCTCATATCGCTGCACGAGGTGTCTACTGCCTTCTTCTACGAGGAGCTGCACACCACACGCAAGAAGGCGGCTACTATAGTAACCGTGTCGTGCTGCATCATGGGAGCCTTCTGCTCGCTGTCCATAGGCGGTAGAGACTGGCTTATGTTTGGCGGTCGTTCGCTCTTCGACATATTCGACTTCGTAACGGGTCAAATCTTCCTGCCCGTCGTTGGTTTCCTCACCTGCCTGTTCTTGGGCTGGGTAGTGCCGCGAAAGACGGTCAAGGACGAGTTTACCAACTGGGGCACGCTGCGTTCTACCCTCTTCGGCGTCTATATGGTGCTTATAAGATATGTATGCCCTGTGTGTATAGTGGCTATATTCTTGAATCAGCTTGGAGTGATATAACAACAATAGACAGATACATATAAAGAATTGCGAATGAATCAATCTGGTAGAACAAGTTTCGCCACCAAGTTTGGTGCGGTGCTCGCCACGGCTGGCTCTGCCGTCGGACTGGGCAACGTTTGGCGATTTCCGTATATGACTGGCGAGGATGGTGGCGCTGCCTTCATCCTCGTATATCTTGTGTGTGTACTGATGCTCGGCATTCCCGGCATGATAAGCGAGTTTATCATCGGACGCCATGCCGGCTCCAATGCCGCACGTGCCTACCGCCGACTGGCTGCCGGAAAGGCTTGGATGCTTATCGGTGTGATGGGCGTACTGACGTCTATGATAATTCTCGGCTTCTACGCCGTAGTGGCTGGATGGTGCCTGCAATATCTTTATGCGTCGCTGGCAGGTCAGCTGTCGGGCTCCCCCGATTATGTTACAGCCTACTTCAACGACTTCACACACAATCCGGTAATGCCGGCTTTCTGGGCTGTGGCTTTTATCTTCATAACCCACTTTGTTGTAGTGCACGGCATCCGCAGCGGCATAGAGAAGGTGTCCAATCTGCTCATGCCTACCCTCTTCGTCCTGCTTGTGGTGCTTGTTGGTGCTTCGTGCATGCTGCCCGGAGCATGGCGGGGCGTCGACTTCCTGCTCTACCCCGACTTCTCGAAGGTTAGCAGCTCGGTGTTTCTTGACGCCTTGGGACAGGCTTTCTTCTCGCTGTCGTTGGGCACGGCATGCCTTTGCACCTACGCATCCTACTTCTCACGACGCACTAACCTTGCCAAGACGGCTTGCCAGATAGCCATTATCGACATGTTTGTAGCCATACTTGCCGGACTAATGATATTCCCGGCAGCCTTCTCTGTGGGCATCAGCCCCGATTCGGGTCCGGCTCTGATATTCATCACCTTGCCCAACGTGTTCCGCGAGGCGTTTGCCTCAATGCCCGTTGTAGGTTATATAATGTCGGTGCTCTTCTATATGCTTTTGGCTCTTGCCGCCCTTACATCCACTATCTCTATGCACGAGATTGGCACTGCCTTTTTTCACGAGGAGCTGCATTGCTCGCGTCGCATCGGTGCCACAATCGAGACAACGGCTTGCTGCATCATAGCTATATTATGCGCTCTGTCGTGCGGTGCATGCGAGGGCTTGTCGGTGGCAGGCCGTTCATTGCTCGACTTCTGCGACTTCCTTACCGCACAGATACTGATGCCCTTCGGAGCACTCGCCACCTGCTTGCTCATAGGATGGTTTGTGCCCAAACGTATTGTGCGAGACGAGTTCACCAACCGTGGCACAACATGGGTCAGGGTCTACAGCGTGTACCTGTTCATCGTAAGGTTTGTGTGTCCGGTGTGCATAGTGGCGG
>USCM01000239.1 GCA_900553155.1 uncultured Prevotella sp.
GACCTGTACCTGTCTTACACCTTTACAAAAGCAGACGGCGAGGAGAAGCACTTCAAGGCACACTACGTAATACAGGCACCTAAGAACGACGGTCTTAGCTACGACCCAACAACCGGCACAAATATATTTATGCCTGGCATACAGTACAACATCAAGATTGCTGTATTCGGATTGCAGGACATCCAGATCTCGGCTGCCGTAAGTGGATGGAAAGAAGAAAAAGACCCTATCGTGGTAGACCCAGACCAAAACCCCGACTATCAATAATAAGAAAGAAATATATAAACAACTTTTATCATTAATCAAAAAATTCATCACTATGAAGAAAATGTTATTCTGTGCAATTACCGCAGCTGCTATGCTGTCGGCTTGCTCGAGCGAAGAAAACATCAGCAGCAACCCTGCAGGTGAGGCGTTGACTCCTAAGATTCAGCTTGGTGTAGCTACAGCTGCTTCTACCACAACACGTGGTACTGGTACTGTTGGTGGCATCACACCAGAGGAGAATGTATGGGCAGGTCAGGACCTGTGGATTTACATGCTTGAAAAGGGTACCATGAAGGCAACCAAGTACGTTGATCCAGATCCATCAATAGAGCCTGTAAAGATCTTCGACAACAAGAAGTTCACTGCTCCTGTTGGTGCTGGCGAAGAGGGTAAGGAGAATAGCGGTCTCGCCTCTACCGCTGACGGCAAAGTGGAGTACTATCCTATCAACGGCGCATCTGACTTCTGGGGCTATCGTGTAGACAACGCTTGCGGAGGCGATCCTGTTGTTAAGACTGTAAACAACGAGGGTACAGAAGTTGACGAAAGCGAAGCTACAAAGCGCGTGGTCAACATCACTATTGACGGCTCGCAGGACATCATGGCTGGTAAGGCTGAGATTACCGAGGAAGAGAAAGCAAAGCTTGGCAACCGTACCAACGACTACTTCTCTGCTTACGCTGCACGTAAGGGTGTTCAGCCAAACATCAACTTCAAGCACTTGCTTACACGCTTCACTTTCCACGTAAAGGCAGGTAGCCCGTCGGCAGCTGGTAATGGTACCAATACCGACCCTGTAAAGGTAACAAGCATTTCTGTTGAAGGCAAGAACAAGGGTCAGCTCACAGTGGCTTACACTGGCGCCGAGCCACAGTCGCTCCTTACATTTGAGGATACAACAGCTCCTTTCAAGCTCATGCAACGTCAAGGCGAGGATCACAATAGCACATTGAAAGATTTGACCCCCACAGCTCTCACTTGGACAGCAGGTGAAGGTGAAGGCTCTGTTGGCGCAGCCGACAACATCGCTATCGGTGAGGCTCTGCTCGTAGCTCCAGGCGAAGAAAGCTACACACTTAATGTTGGCCTTAGCCAGAAGGTACTGAAGATGATTGGCAGCGAAAAGGAAGACATGAAGCTTAACTACACTGCTACATTCCAGGCTCCTAACGGCAAATTCGAGGCTGGCAAGTCTTACGACATCAACATTACAGTTTATGGTCTTGAGAAGATTGATGTACGAGCTACTCTCACACCTTGGGAAAATGGTGGCTCTATCGACATCGACGACGACCAGAAGTAAACATTAACGTAACAAACAATTCATGAACAATAAATTATTATTAGGCATTGCCGCAACGTTGTTCATGGCAAGCTGCTCGAGCGACGATATCGCTACGAGCGGCTCTAACGAGCCACAGAATAGCAACGAGGCTATTATGGTGGGTCTAAGCCAGCAGAACAACGGCACACGCGCGTCGCTTGGCAACAAGAACGAGGCAGGCGAATACGACGGCACTTTCGACACCGAGAACCTCGGTATCTACTGCCTTGCCACCAACAAGATGTTCGGTACAGAGAACATCAACTGGGCAGACAACGACAACCCTAACTTCAAGTGGTTGGAGAATGTACGCGCCAAGGCTGTTACAACTACCGAGGAAGCCGGACGTGTAACCAACCTGCAGTGGTACGACGGCGAGAAGCGCTTCTATCCAATGGGTAGCCAGTATGCCTATACATTCTATGGTTACTGCCCGTTCAGCAACAATGTTGTCAGAAACAACAACGACTATTATGTAGACATCAAGAATCTCGACGGCGTTACCGACGTAATCTGGGGCAAGACTTATGCGCCAGAGGGCGAGAACCATGCCTACAGCGCACTCTACTTCCGCGAGAAGAAGAACCAGGACGGCGAGGCTTACAATGCCAAGAACTATCTGCCACAGATTGTGTTCAAGCACAAGCTTATGAAGTTCAACATCATCTTGAAGAAGGGCAATGGCGACGACCTCAACCTGATTGGCATCAAGAAGGCTACCTTGCACAACGTTGCTACAGGCGGACGTCTCTACATCGCATCGCTCAACGGCGAGAAGGACGGCAAGTTTGAGCCTAACTGGAACACAACAACAACCCTCACACTCAAGGCTACCGACGACAGCCCACTTGGAGAGGACAACTTCCTTGGCGACAAGGAGCAGATTGTTGTAGGCGGTGGCTTTATGCTTCCGGTGCTGCCTAAGAACACCGACGGCTCGTACGTTGACAACGGCTTCACCGAGAACGGTATGGCTAAGAAGGGTGTGTTCCGTCTGCGCGTTGACTTCAACAAGCAGGGCGACACCACTATCTACAAGGCTGCGCAGTATGAGGTGGTTCCACCAGCCGACGGATGGAAAGAGGGCTACGAGTACGACATCGTAATCTCGGTTTCCACTCCGCTCGAAATAGCTACTACTGGCAAACTCGTGCCTTGGGAAAAGGGCACCATCGAGCTACAGTAACTCTATAAGGAAGGCTGGACTTGGCTATAAGTCCAGCCTCCTTAAATAAAAACAGTCTGCAAAACCCACACTTTACAAATAACGAAACGAAGAAAATGAAAAAGACTCTCTTGACCATCTTATTGGCAATGACATTGGGAAAAGGCTATGCACAGCAGATAGCTATGGGCACCGACGTTGCCACCGATGTACTTATGATTCCAAGCATTGGAGCCGAAATGACCGTAGGCAACCGCACTACGTTGGCACTGAACGTCACCGGCACACACAATCCTTGGGGACATAAGATAAAGATGCTTGGAGTCCAACCCGAATACAGATACTATGTATCGGGACGTACTATGCACAAACTGTTTGTTGGCATAGGAGCTGTGGCTGCTTTCTACGACGCCACAATCAAGAGAAAGGTGTACGACGGCATTGCATACGGAGGCGGACTGA
>USCM01000240.1 GCA_900553155.1 uncultured Prevotella sp.
AGGTAAACCGTAACCATAGGTATTCCGAACTCGTGCGACTCTTCCTTGCCGATATTGTCGGGATTGGCATATTGGGCACCAAGATACTGACGGAAACGCAATGTCTCCGTCTCAAGCCAGGTTTTCTGAAGCTCGATAAGCACAAGGTGTTGAGAGCCGTCGCTCTCGCGCACCTTGGCACCAAAGTCGATACGAAACATAGAGATGTTGTCGCGGGTGCCGTTGGTGTACTCGTGCTTCCTCACTTCAACCTCGAGCACCTCCTTCTTGAGAAGTGCCGATATGAGGATCTTGGCTATGCGCAAGTCCTCAACAAGATATTTAAATACCGAATCGTAGATTGGGTTGGCTACTCTGAGAATCATAAATACTCCTCCTTTTATTTAATAGACACCACAAATATACAAATAATAATCCACACTTCCAAGAATTAAACTTCAGTTTGCATCACTACAAACATCTGTTGACCCAAGAAAAACACGAATTTCTTTTGTCCTTTGCTATTTTTAGCGTATTTTTGCA
The DNA here is from genome assembly GCA_900553155.1 of uncultured Prevotella sp. Lineage (GTDB taxonomy): Bacteria > Bacteroidota > Bacteroidia > Bacteroidales > Bacteroidaceae > Prevotella. The sequence continues at coordinate 523 of USCM01000240.1, forward strand.
TATTCATATTAGCTTGCATCATTGCAACACTTAAATCAGAACACTATGCAAACAAGATGTCATCTTTCGGTTCTCGCCCTAAAGCAGGCAGAGAAGTATGGAGAACGCGAGGCCTTTACGTATAAAGACTTCGGCGGCTCTGCGTGGAAAACCATGAGCTACAACCGCTTCTCGCAGTTGGTTAAGCAGGCAAGCAACGCCTTGCTGAACCTTGGCGCCAAGCCGCAGGAGACAATAGGCGTGTTCTCGCAGAACGCCATTCAATATCTTATAACCGACTTTGGTGCATACGGCGTGCGCGTTACGTCAATACCATTCTATGCCACCTCTTCTGAGCAGCAGATACAGTTTATGATTAACGATGCCCAGATTAGATTCCTCTTTGTGGGCGAGCAGGAGCAGTACGACAAGGCTCACCGCGTCTTCGGGCTGTGCCACTCGCTGGAGCGCATCATCATCTTCGACCGCTCGGTACGCATATCTACACACGACCCTGCCGCTCTCTACTTTGACGACTTCTTGAAGCTTGGCGAGGGTCTGCCACGCCAAAGCGAGGTTGAGAAGCTTTATAAGGAGGCCAACGATACCGACCTGTGCAACATTCTATATACATCGGGCACCACTGGCGACCCGAAGGGCGTTATGCTGACATACGGACAGTACAACGCTGCGTTGAAGGCCAACGACGAGGTGGTGCCTATAAACGAGAAGGACCGCATCATCGAGTTCTTGCCTATAACTCATATCTTTGAGCGCGGCTGGAGCTACTTGGCTTTCTCGGAGGGCGCACACATTATTATTAATACTGATCCACACGAGATACAGCAGTCGATGCGCGAGACTCATCCTACGTCGATGTCGTCGGTTCCACGTTTTTGGGAGAAGGTTTACCAGGCTGTTAAGGACAAAATCGAACGCTCTAATCCTGTACAGCAGAAGTTATTCCGCCATGCTCTTGAGGTGGGACGCAAGTACAACCTCGAGTGCAAGAGCCGCTGCAAGCGTCCGTCGCCAATACTCGCTATGGAGTATAAGGTTATGGACAAGATGGTATTGCGCCTTGTGCGCAAGCAGTTGGGACTGGAGAATGCCAACATCTTCCCTACTGCCGGTGCTGCCGTATCGCCTGCCGTGGAGCGCTTCGCCCACTCTGTAGGCATCAATATGGTTGCGGGCTACGGCTTGACGGAGAGTTTGGCAACCGTTAGTTGCGACCGCGAGAATATGCCTTACACTATAGGTTCTGTGGGCCGCCCAATCAACGGCATTGACGTGAAGATTGGCGAGGACGACGAGATTCTGCTTAAGGGTCCTACCATCACTCCGGGCTACTACCGCCACGATGCCGCCAACAAGGCAGCGTTCACAGAGGACGGCTATTTCCGCACGGGCGACGCCGGATACATCAAGGACGGCGAGCTGTTCTTGACCGACCGCATCAAGGACCTCTTCAAGACCAGCAACGGCAAGTATATCGCTCCGCAGATGATAGAGTCGCTGCTCTTGGTCGACCGCTTTATAGACCAGGTGGTGGTGATAGCCAACGAGCGAAAGTTTGTATCGGCTCTTATCGTGCCTGAGTTCCGCCTTGTAGAAGAGTGGGCTAAGGACCACGGCATATCAGCCGACAGCCGCGAGGCCTTGTGTAACGACCCTAAGGTGCAGAAGATGATGATGGAGCGCATACAGACGCTGCAGCAGCAACTTGCAAACTATGAGCAGATTAAGCGATTTACGCTTATCGCTCACCACTTCTCTTTGGAGTCGGGCGAACTGACCAATACGTTGAAGATACGCCGCCCCGTGATATACAAGAACTTCAAGGAGGTAATAGATAAAATGTACGAATAATGATAACAGCCGATCAACTTAAGGATGTGCTCGAGCGTGCCGAAGCGCTGAACCACTATCTTAATATAGACCAAAAGAAGGTAGAATTTGAAGAGGAACAACTGCGCACTCAGGCTCCCGACTTCTGGGACGACCCCAAGCGGGCGGAGGAACAGATGAAGAAGGTAAAATCTATTGAGAAATGGATTAAGGGCTACGAGCAGGTGCGACGTCTTGCCGACGAACTGCAGCTTGCCTTCGACTATCACAAGGAGGAGCTGGTGACTGAGGAGGAGGTGGATGCCGACTATACTGCCGCCATCGACGCCATTGAGAGCCTTGAGCTGATGAACATGCTGCGCCAGAAGGAAGACCCTATGGACTGTGTGATGAAGATAAACTCGGGTGCCGGTGGTACGGAGAGCCAGGACTGGGCACAGATGCTTATGCGTATGTATATGCGCTGGGCAGAGGCACATGGGCATAAGGTTACCATCTCCAACCTGCAGGAGGGCGACGAGGCTGGCATTAAGAGCGTAACGATGGAGATTGAAGGTGGCGAGTATGCCTACGGATATCTCAAGAGCGAGAATGGGGTGCACCGCTTAGTGCGTGTGTCGCCGTTCAATGCGCAGGGCAAGCGCATGACGTCGTTTGCCTCGGTGTTTGTATCGCCTCTTGTAGACGACACCATCGAGGTGTATGTAGACCCGTCGAAAGTGTCGTGGGACCTCTTCCGTTCGGGTGGAGCCGGCGGTCAGAACGTGAACAAGGTGGAGACGGGCGTGCGCCTGCGCTAC
>USCM01000241.1 GCA_900553155.1 uncultured Prevotella sp.
ATGCTCTTCTCAGGCGAGGACGTTATGAAGAAGGTGAACGTGCTTTCGGGTGGCGAGCGCATGAGATGTATGATTGCAAGAATGCAGCTCAAGAATGCCAACTGCTTGATATTGGACACACCAACCAACCACTTGGACCTCGAAAGTATCCAGGCTTTCAACAACAACTTGGTGGGCTTTAAGGGCAACATCCTCTTCTCGAGCCACGACCATGAGTTTATACAGACTGTGGCAAACCGCATCATCGAGCTTACTCCGAGCGGAACCATCGACAAGCTTATGGACTACGACGATTATATCTACAACGAGGACATCAAGGCGCTCAAGGCCAAGATGTATAATGTGTAGTAAGCATACTGAACTATATAGTTTGCTGACAAAACCTTGCCAACTCTTCCCTAAGGGACGTGTTGGCAAGGTTTTTGCTGATATGAAAAATAAAAACATTAATTATGAATAAGAATATGAAAGATAATGAGAATGTAGAGAAAGACATCGAAATCAAGGACAACGAGCTTGAGAATGATGCACAGTCTGCAGAAGATAATAAGGAAGAAAAGAACGCAGAGCCTACTGTAGAAGAGCAGCTTGCTGCCGCCAAAAAGGAGATTGAGGCGCTTAAGGACAAGTATCTCCGTTCGGTAGCCGAGTTTGACAACTACAAGAAGCGCACCATCAAGGAGAAGGCAGAGCTTATACTTAATGGCAGCGAGAAAGCTGTTTGTGCCATTCTGCCAATTTTGGACGACTTCGAGCGCGCTCTTGCCAACAAGACAGACGACGCCGAGGTTATGAAGGAGGGTATGAAGCTCATCTTCAACAAGTTCAACAAGACATTGGAGTCGCTTGGCGTTGCAAAGATTGAGACAGAAGGGAAGGACTTTGATGTCGACTTTCACGAGGCAGTTGCTATGGTTCCGGGTATGGGCGATGATAAGAAGGGCAAAGTTATCGACTGTGTTCAAACGGGTTATCAGCTTAACGACAAGGTGATAAGACACGCTAAGGTGGCAGTTGGTCAGTAATGAAAGTGCTCAAGCAACGTTTTAATTGATATTCAAAGTTAATACTACGTAGGACAATAACCACACACATTATTATATAATGGCAAAGAGAGACTACTATGAAGTGTTAGGCGTCAGCAAGACGGCTACAGATGACGAGATTAAGAAGGCTTATCGTAAGATTGCTATAAAATACCACCCCGATAGAAACCCTGGCAACAAGGAGGCTGAGGAGAAGTTTAAGGAAGCGGCTGAGGCTTATGACGTGTTGCACGATGCGCAGAAGCGCCAGCAGTACGACCAGTTTGGATTCGATGCTCCGGGCGGTGGATTCGGTGGCGGCTTTAGCGGAGCCGGTGGTTTCTCTATGGACGACATCTTCTCTATGTTCGGCGATGTGTTTGGCGGACATGGAGGCGGTTTTGGTGGCTTTGGCGGTTTCGGAGGCGGCGGTCAGCGCCAGAAACCTCAGTATCGTGGCGCCGACTTGCGTATCAAGGTATCGCTTACATTGCAGGAGATTGCCACAGGCACAACCAAGAAGTTCAAGGTTAAGAAGGACGTAACGTGTACACATTGTCATGGCACCGGTGCCGAGAATGGCAGCGGCAGCGAGACCTGTCCTACATGTAACGGTAGCGGCGTAGTGATGCGCACCGTCAGAACCATGCTTGGCATGATGCAGACACAGTCGGAGTGTCCCAACTGTCATGGCGAAGGCACTATTATCAAGAACAAGTGTAAGGAATGTGGCGGTACCGGTGTGGTTAAAGGCGAGGAAGTTGTCGAGATCAAGATACCGGCAGGTGTTGCCGAGGGAATGGTTGTAAATGTTCCGGGCAAGGGCAATGCCGGTCAGCACAATGGCATTAGCGGCAATATCCAGGTTTATATCTCAGAGGAGCCTAACGATGTTTTTGTGCGTGACGGTAACGATGTGATTTACAACCTGTTGCTCGACTTCCCTACAGCTGTGCTCGGTGGACAGGTAGAGATACCTACAATAGACGGAAGCAAGGTAAAGATAAAGATAGAGCCGGGTACACAGCCTGGCAAGACATTGCGTCTGCGCGGCAAAGGCTTGCCTGCCGTACAGGGCTATGGCAGCGGTACAGGCGACTTGGTGGTAAACATCAGCGTGTTTGTGCCTAAGACATTGACTCGTGACGAGAAGAAGGCTATTGAGAGCTTCCGCGACAGCGACAACTTTAAGGGCGACAAGGAAACAAAGAAGTCTATATTCGAACGGTTTAAGAATTATTTCAACTAACGTTTAATCTAAATCGTCCGATGTCGGCTTTTGAAAGATATTGACGACAGGGTTTATAGGGCTGTATAGTCTTGTAAACCCTGTTTTGTATTCTGTCAAGAAGTGGTTTAATAACTAAAACATTCAATCTACAATTATGAATTATCAAGAAACCGTTGAGTACTTGTTCAACTCGACACCCGTTTTCGAAAAGGTTGGTGCAACTGCCTATAAAGAAGGCTTGTACAATACATACGAGCTCGATAAGCATTTTGGTCATCCTCATCGTCAGTTTAAAACCATACACGTTGCCGGAACTAACGGCAAGGGGTCTTGTTCGCATACCATAGCTGCCATTCTTCAGGCTGCCGGATATAGGGTGGGGCTTTACACGTCGCCGCATCTCGTCGATTTTCGTGAACGAATAAGAGTGAACGGCGAGTGCATAAGCGAGCGGTATGTTGTCGACTTTGTAGAGGAGGAGAGGGACTTCTTTGAGCCTTTGCATCCTTCGTTCTTCGAGTTGACCACAGCTCTCGCCTTTAAGTATTTTGCAGAAGCCAAGGTTGATATTGCCGTTATTGAAGTGGGACTTGGCGGCCGACTCGATTGTACCAATATCATAACACCAATATTGTCGGTTATAACCAACATAAGCTTAGATCATACTCAGTTCTTGGGCGATACGCTGCAGAAGATTGCTGGCGAGAAGGCTGGCATAATAAAGCCTAATGTTCCTGTCGTTATAGGCGAGAGCAATGCTGAGACACGTCCTGTGTTTGAGGCAAAGGCGGCAGAGAATAATGCTCCAATAATATTTGCGGAAGACACTCAAGAAGTACTTAAAGCCGAGCATAAACCCAATGGTACAATGCTCTATACGACAAAGAG
>USCM01000242.1 GCA_900553155.1 uncultured Prevotella sp.
TCATCTATAAATATATAGATGCGACCTTCAGGCTTTAGCTCTTGTCGATACAGACGTATGAAATTATCCAGATCCTTATAATTCTCTATAAAATCAAATGCCGTTAGCTCACGGTTGATAAAGACAATGTTATTGCCGCTGACACCCTGACGCATTAGATGCATGGCTGTTTGGCGCAATATATAGCTTTTTCCAACACGGCGCTGCCCTGTAAGCACCTTTACCACCTTGTTACCAAGGTACTGGTTGATGTTTGCGGTATAAAGCGGGCGAGGAAATCCACAATCAATGGTATTGTCAAACCATAGATTGTACCTCTTTACTGATTCTATATTTTCGTCCATACTCGAAGTTTTCCACAAAAGTAATGATTTTTTCGAGTATAGACGAAAAAAGCATCGACTTTAACAAGATTTTCGAGTATGGACGAAAATATAGCCAGTTACAACTTGATACGCGCAACTAATTAGTTGTGTGTCTTCACTATCTGTGTTGGAGCTTGCTCCTTGTTGCGGCGATTGACAACCGTGACAACTGCCTGGGCAAGGTTGAGGAAGGCGAGACCGGTGATAGATGTGTTGTCGAGGGCAGCTGGGGTTCCGTTGTCGCCGTTCTCGCAGATGCTCTGCACAAGCGGAATCTGGGCAAGCAATGGCACATTCATCTCCTTTGCAAGATTCTTGCAGCCTTCCTTGCCGAAGATGTAGTACTTGTTCTCGGGCAATTCGGCAGGTGTGAACCATGCCATATTCTCCACCAATCCGAGGATGGGCACATTAACCTTGTCGTTGCTGTACATATCTATACCCTTGCGAGCATCGGCAAGAGCCACGTTCTGCGGAGTAGAAACAATGACGGCACCTGTGATGGCAAGTGTCTGGAGCAGCGTGAGGTGGATGTCACTGGTTCCTGGAGGAGTATCGAGTACAAAATAGTCGAGATCTCCCCAGTCGGCATCGGCTATAAGCTGCTTCAATGCGTTGGATGCCATGCCGCCACGCCACAGTGTTGCGGTGTCGGGATTGACGAAGAATCCGATAGAGAGCACCTTGATGCCATACTTTTCGATTGGCTCGATAAGGTCGCGTCCGTTCTTCTTTACAGCGTATGGACGTGCGTCCTCTACCTGGAACATCTTAGGTACAGACGGACCAAAGATGTCGCAATCCAACAAACCCACCTTGTAGCCAAGGCGTGCCAAGGCTATGGCGAGGTTGGCTGCTACGGTGCTCTTGCCTACTCCACCCTTGCCTGAACTTACGGCAATGACGTTCTTGACGTTAGGCAGAAGCTTGCCTACCTCTGGACGAGGCTTTGAAAGAAATTCGGTGCTTATTGTCACCTCCACGTCCTTTGACACGTGGTAGTGGATAGCAGCCTCGGCTGCCTTTACTGTTGACTTGAGGAAGGGGTCGGTGTCTCGTGGAAACACGAGCGAGAACGACACCTTCATTCCGTCGATGCGCAGATTGTCGGCCACCATATCAGCCTCAACAAGGTTCTTCTTGTTGCCGGGATAGGTTACGGTTGCAAGCGCATCCATTATGAGTTTAGGATATAATGTCATTATATAGAGTTTTGAATTTTGAGTTTTGATTACAATGCCGTTGTTTTTGGGCTTCGCTTGTCACGATTATAGCTGCGATACTCGTCAAGCGGAATCTCCACCTCTGGCTCTGTAAGCTTGCCTTCCTTAGGCAATGAGAACTTGATGTACTTTATGTTGAGCCCGCGCTCTATCCACATACTCTCGTAATAGGTCTGGATGCCGAGGATTTCATGTGTTTGCGGGTCAAGTCCCTCGGTATGGTAGAGGTTATCTGTACGGAACAGCAACGGCAGATTGTTGTGCTGCTGCATATATGTGGTGTAGGTGAAGAGAAAGTTGGAGTCGGTCTTAAGATGTATAGTGCCGCCGTCCAGAAGGAAGTGGCGGTAACGCTCCATAAAGAATGTAGAGGTAAGACGCTTGCGCGGATTCTTCATCTGCGGGTCGCTGAAGGTGAGCCATATCTCTTGCACCTCGCCCTCTGAGAAGAAGCGGTCGATTATCTCTATGTTGGTTCGCAGGAACGCAACATTCTTCAAGCCCTCTTCAAGAGCCTGTGTTGCACCCGTCCACATACGTGCGCCCTTGATGTCGACACCAATGAAGTTGATGTTGGGGAACATCTTTGCAAGTCCTACGGTATACTCGCCCTTGCCGCAGCCAAGCTCCAGCACTATAGGGTTAGAGTTTTTGAAATACATATCACGCCAATGACCCTTCATTTCGAACGGCACATTGTCGGCTACAGAGAACGGATACTGAAACACGTTCTCGTATCGCTCCATATCGGCGAACTTCGCCAGTTTTCCTTTGCCCATTTATTGGTTGGTTATTATCTAATAATCTGATGTTGAATCTCAAATTGTACAAAGATAATAAAAAAAGGGCGGTTTTCGAGTGTTTTACAACTTTTATCGCTTAAATCATACTTTTTTCACCATTTAGATGTCCGATTTAGCCACTTCATACGTTATATGTATGTATCAGTTATGAAAATAAACGAATTCAACCATATCGTCCTGCCCATGCGCACCGAGCTTTTAAGCTATGCGCTGAGTGTCACAGGGTCGGCAGACAATGCCGAAGACCTTGTGCAGGAGGTTATGCTGCGCCTTTGGAACAAGCGCGAACAACTTGAAGCGGGCGACAAGCTGAAATCGCTTGCCATAACTATGGCGCGAAACCTCTTTCTCGACCAACAGCGCCACGAGAGCCATACGGCAGCAATGCCCGACCGGATAGACATAGCCGTGGACGACCGAAGCACCGAACTGCGCGACGAGGCAAGGCTTATACGACAAATCGTTAGCCAACTGCCGCCATTGCAACAGCAGATATTCAAGATGAAGGAGATAGAAGGCTACACCGCCGACGAGATTATGCAGATAACGGGTTGTACTGCCGACAACCTGCGCCGCAATCTGTCGAGGGCACGAACCAAGATACGCGAAACCTACATTAAAACAATGATGAAAGGAACCAAGCTATGATAAAGAACATCAATAACAGTACACAAAAAAACGACATACGCACGCTCATTGAACGCTATATGTCTGGAAAAACCACCAATGAGGAAGAG
>USCM01000243.1 GCA_900553155.1 uncultured Prevotella sp.
TCGCGGCGGCGGCGATATGTGGTGATGTTAGCCTCGCGGTGCCATTCGGGAGTGTTGGTATTATATGCCTCGGCAGCGGCAAGCTGTATGCCACGGAATGTACCCGAGTCGATATTGCTCTTTATCTTCAATATCCATGATATGAATGTGGGATTGGACACGCACATACCTACACGCCAACCTGGCATATTATGACTCTTCGACATTGAGTTGAACTCTATGCAACAGTCCTTAGCGCCCGGAACTTGAAGCAGCGACATTGGCTTGTCGTTAAGGATGAACGAATAGGGATTGTCGTTAACCACCACAATGTTGTGCTTCTTTGCAAAATCCACAAGTCGCTCGTATGTCTCACGGCGGGCATTGCCTCCGGTTGGCATGTTGGGATAATTGGTCCACATAAGACGCACACGCGACAAATCCATCTTCTCAAGCTCGTCAAAGTCGGGTTGCCATCCGTTGTCCTCACGCAAGTTGTAGTTCACTATCTCGGCCCCGAGTATCTTGCTCAATGATGTGTATGTGGGATAACCGGGATTAGGCACAAGCACCTGTTCGCCAGGATTGACAAAGGCAAGTGTAACATGCAGTATGCCCTCCTTAGAGCCAATAAGCGGCTGCACCTCTGTCTTTGGGTCTACATCCACATCATACCAACGCTTGTAGAACCCAGCCATAGCCTCACGCAGTTCGGGTGTACCCATTGTGGGCTGATAGCCGTGGGCCTCTGGCTTTGAAGCCACCTCGCATAGTTTGTCTATAGTTTGCTGCGATGGCGGCATATCCGGTGAACCTATAGCGAGGGATATGATGTCCTGTCCCTGAGCGTTCAACTTCGCAACCTCCTTGAGCTTGCGTGAGAAGTAATATTCTTGAACCAACGATAGTCGGTCGGCGGGTTGTATATTCATAAGTTTTGAATTTTTAATTGTGAGTTTTGAGCATTAAATTGCGTGCTTAGCACGCTTCATATTCTCCAAGTATCTTCAGCGATCGTGTCAGCGGTATTATCGCGTCAATGCTCTGTCGGTATCTTGTCAAGTTGTCAAACGTCAGGTCTACGTAGAAGAGGTATTCCCACTCGCATCCTATTACAGGCAACGACTGTATCTTCGTGAGATTGATGCCGTAGAACGAGAGAATAGTAAGAACTTTGGACAACGATCCTTCCTCATGGGCAACATGGAAGACGATGCTCGACTTGTTGGCCTTCTCCAAAGGGCGTAAGAAGTCGGCCTTATTAGGATTGGACACCACAAGAAAACGTGTGAAGTTGTGCTTGTTGTCTTGTATCTGGTCTTGCAGAATCTTCAGTCCGTACAACTTAGCAGCAGAAGCGTTGCAAATGGCAGCCCATCCCTTACATTTATACTTGGCTATATACTCAGCCGAGCCTGCAGTATCTTCTGCCTCCACCGCCTTGATGTCTGGATGATTGGCAAGGAAGGCATTACACTGTGCAAGAGCCACCGGATGCGAGTGCACCTCGGTTACAGTAGACCAATCGTCGTCTGGCAAGCAACATATACAATGCTCGATATGTAGTTTGTGCTCACCCACTACCGTTGCACCCGACTCGCGCAGAAGCTCGTAGTTGTGAAGCAGACTTCCTGCTATGGTGTTCTCTATTGCCGTCATGCCTATGACGGTCGGGTCGCGTCGCATATTCTCGTACACTTGCTCGAAGGTGGCGCAGCATATCAGCTGTATCTGTTCGCCACCGAAGTATTGGTGAGCGGCGATATCGTGGAACGAGCCTTTAAAACCCTGTATAGCTATTCTTTTCATATTTATCAGTTGACCGGTAGACTAAGCTACTTGTAAAACAAAAACCCCGCTTTCACTATTCTGTGAAGCGGGGTTCGTATATTTTATCTTATTAATACACTCTCTAACCTTAAGTTGAATATCACGCACAACTTACCGCTTCACAATTCCTTGTAAAGTAAAAGTAAAATCGATAAATATATGCGTATGACTTATTCATAACTTGGTTCTTATTTATTCTATTTGTTTATATTGTTATTTGATATGTGCAAATGTATAACATTTTTTTGTTACGTGCAAATAATTTACGATAAAATGTCAATAAAAGTTGAAGTTTAGCTTATCAATCGTTATTAAACACCTTATAAGGGTCGGCTTGTTGCATCTTTTCTTTTATCTTCTGCTCAATGCCTTCGTCGGCTTGTGGTGCCGATGCCCTCATTTCTTCGGCAGTAGCCTCGTCCTCATTAGCACCATCCTCATTGCCTTGCTCGCGGCGCACAATGGCACGCTCGGCAAATGCCTCTATACAGAAAGGATTGGCCTCTAAAACCTTATTGTACATCTTCTCGGCATCGGCGGCATCGCCCTTAGCCTTAAGCACACGTGCCTTAAGCAAGCATACGTCTTCGTTGCCCTCTATGCGTGCAAGCAATATGTCGGCGTCCTCGTTAGCCTCGTCGGTCTCGCCTTTCTCAAGCAATACCTCGCCACGGAACAGGCGGGCTGTATCAAACTCCTCATCCAACTTTAGAGCCTTGGTCAACATGGCAACAGCGTTGGTCAGATCGCCCAGTCCACGGCAAGCCTTGGCATAATAGTAGTACACCTGCACGTTGTCGCCATCAACAAGCAGCGCCTTTTCTGCCACATCAGCCATAGCAGTGTAGTTCTCCATCATATAGGCAACATCAGCCAAACGCAACAGCACAGCTACATTGTCAGGACATGCATCGGCTATATGCTGCAACTGCTCGTAAGCCTGAGACAAGTCACCAACAGCAATGTATGCCTGAGACAGATAATCGCGACATTCCAAATCGTCGGCTTTCATCTGCAATGCGTGTACAAAACACTGCACAGCATAATCGAACTGATGTTGTTTGAGAGCTCTAACACCATCATATTTCAACACATCGAAATTCTTGCTTTCCTTCGGCTTCTCTTCAGTCTTTGATTTGCCCCCGCCGAACAAGGCTCTAAAAAAGTTCATATTATATAATTAATGGTTTAAGTTTGTACAAAGATACAACTTTTATCTTGTTCTTAATGGTATATAGGCTAAAAAGTTACTTAGGAGGTATATACAAAAAAAGGTCTCCAAAGTCGTTAGACCTTGAAGACCCTAAGTAAA
>USCM01000244.1 GCA_900553155.1 uncultured Prevotella sp.
ATTCTTCAGGATATGCTGAAACGCCTCATACTCGCCATGTACGTCGGCAAGAAAATGCTCGGTGCCCTTAGGCAAATTGAGTATTGCCTGCAAGTTTATAATCTCGGTACTTGCTTCCGAGATATTAGGGAACGACTGTGCAAGTAGCTGCAAGTACTTCAAGTCGAGCGCAGATAGTTTAATATTGTTTGCCATAAATAGATTTATTCTTTAATTTTGTTGTATCGTTACGTTCTCCATTCGTTCAACCTCCTTACCGTCAAGGCTTGCTAATGGCATGAAGCCTTCGGTAAGATTAGCTTTGTTTCGTAATAGCGACATTGTGAAAGCGGCAAATTTGGATAGTTTCATTTTCTCCAATGTCGATCTCATTAGATTCTCGTCGTAGTTGCTTCGGGTCATGACATCCGCCGTCTCTGTGAGGTATGGGTAAGGGATGTTCTGCATTTTATAGCGCTTGCGTATATATAATATGCGTGCACATATATCATTAATACACCTGTCGTCAACACCCATGCGCTCGATATAACGGTCGATATCGTGCTTTAGTCGGGCTTCGTTGTCTTGAATCGCCGAAACGTACAGATTGCAGAACGCCTCGCTCATTAGCTGGGTAGTAACGAGCGAGGTGACGTATGGATTCAGAATCTGTAGGGTGTCTGTGTTCTTTGCCATTTGTTTTACTAACGCGTCTTCGGCTGCTCCGCACACGTGCACAATAGTCTTCGACTTGCTTATGCTCTTAAGAGCAAGGCATGTGGACATGTTTTTGGTGGTATAACCCTCTGCGTTGACAAGCGGAGATACACCCTCAATGCATGTGAAAACCACGGGTACGCCTATGCTACGATACCTGTCGACACAACCAGAATGATGGGCATCCCACATGCCAAATATATGAACGATGTCGGGATTGGAGTCCACAATATCCACCTTGTCATGAGTTTGTAGTTCATGACAAAGCAACTCATACATTTTAAGATTAATACAATCCAAATGTTGGTTAGACGGTATGATGTACTTTACTCTCATGTTAGAGCTTATGCGTCGTGAAATCTCTCTTGTCAGACTTAGTGTATCTTATGTTTGTAGCCAACGAGTGGCACACAATGTATAGTTCGTAAAACACGGTTTTCCAACTTGCGATCTGCTCGCCAAACTGTCGGTATACTTTCTTTGCCGCCATAGTGCGCAACACCAAGGTAAGGATTAGAGCCAGGGATGCGACAGCAAGCACCAACCAATTGTGCAGGATGGCAGACGCGACAATAGACAGCAACAACAATGTATAGTTGAGATGCATCATTGTAAGGTCTATAGTGAACAGCGCCTTTATGCCAAACGACCGTTGAAGACACTTGCGCACGCTGGCATAGCATATATTGCGGTCGTGCCAGGTTTTAGGGGTAGGCGTCTCCTCACGAACCCAAGCGTCGGGCTCTATTGCTATCCGCGCAGAATAGGGACGGGCATACTTGTTGACAATAAAATCGTACTCGCCATTGACAAGGTGCAGGTTGCCCCGATAGCCGTCGTTCTCGATAAACTCGGACTTGCGGAAAGCAATGTTTACACCATTGGCACGATAGGCTATGGAGCGCTGCGCACATCTAAGCAAGTAGCAGTCGTTGCGCAATCGGTCGAAACGATAGTAGGATTTTGTGTCTTGATCGTAATTGCTATATCCTATAACCAAGTTGGCGTCAGGGTCCATGTGGCTTGCCATGGACTTGAGCCAAGTGTCGGACACGGGATGGCTATTAGAGTCGAGAAGTAGAACCCAATCGAAATGAGCAGCCTTGACACCTAAAGCCACAGCCAACTTCTTCTTGCTCATGAACAAAGAGCGCGGAGGGATGTATGTGGCATAAAGATGCTTGTTTTGAGCAAACTGCTTAATGGCTGTCTCCACATGCAAGTCGGATTGCTCGCCCACAACTACTACCTCGTAGTCTGCCGGATAGTCCTGGGTAAGGAGCAATGGCAAATGGGCATCAAGCGCATGTGCATTGTTGTTGGCAAGCACAAGCACCGTAACGTTGGGTAAGTGCTGCTCATCGACAAGTTGCGGGTCGACGTATCCTTTCTGCTGTATCCTGCGAATGAAAGGATTGGCAAAGAGCGATGTGGCTGTAAGCAGCACTATTATTAAACACGCAATTATTGATAAAGTATCAATTATCATATTTATTTGAAATCTTCAGAAATATAGCCTTTAGGCAATGGTCGGCAGTTGTACGAACTTGCCATAATCTCGCCATAGGCACCGGCAGAGCGTATCGCTATCAAGTCGCCACGATGACACTTGTTTAGGTCGATGGCCTTGGCAAAGACATCGCTCGACTCGCAGATAGGTCCAACCACGTCGTATGTCTCGGCTGGCTCATTGCTGCTGATGTTCTGTATCTTGTGCAACGCCTGGTAGAGAGCAGGACGTATGAGGTCGGTCATACCTGCGTCGACGATGGCAAACTTCTTATATGTGCCCTGTTTGACGTAGAGAAGGCGAGTGATGAGCGATCCGCATTGAGCAACAACCGCACGTCCAAGCTCGAAGTGTACCTGCTGTCCGTCACGAAGACGGAGATGCGTGGCATACGTCTTGAAATAAGACTTGAAATCGGGTATTGGCTCGCGGTCGGGATTGTCATAACTAACGCCAAGTCCACCACCTACATTGATGTTTTCTACATAGATGTTGTGCTGTGCGAGCAAGGTCTGCAGCTCGTTGATGCGATTGCAAAGAGCCTTGAAGTCGCCCATGTCAAGAATTTGCGATCCGATGTGGAAGTGCAGCCCCATAACCTTTATGCTGTCCAATGTCTTGGCATGCTCAATTACTGGAATCATATCCTGCATAGCTATACCAAACTTGTTTTCGGCAAGACCTGTTGTGATGTTTGCATGGGTGTGGGCACCGATGTTAGGATTAATACGGAAAGCCACTCTTGCTACCTTGCCTGCCTCTTTAGCCAAGGCAGCAATGACATCAAGCTCGGCTGTAGACTCGACATTGAAACATTGAATCTCGTTGTCGATACCCAACTTAATCTCCCAATCGCTTTTGCCAACACCCGCGTAGACAATACCGTCGGAAGGGAAGCCAGCCTCCAAGGC
>USCM01000245.1 GCA_900553155.1 uncultured Prevotella sp.
CCGCCGTAACGGCTCGAATGGTCCCAACGCACACCAGGCATTACCGTGAGCTTTTCGCCCAACTTATATGTATATTGTGCATACAGACCCGGTGTCGTCTCCTTAGAAACAGTGCTCTCAGCCCGTGCCAGTGTGCCTAACGGATTGAAGCGTTCGTCGTAATAGTCGTGGTTGAGCGATGCACCAACGCTCAGGTTGTGATGCTCCGTGATGTCGGTTTCGAACATCAGCTGCGCATATCCGTTCTTCTGGGTGACATCATACTCGGTGCGTCCGAACATGTTGTCTGCATCGTGCCACGATCCGTGCAGCATAAGTGCGACGGATGTGTTATGGTCGGCGTTCAGCGTAAAGCCGTTCTTCCACTGTGCCTCGTAACGGTTGGTCTTCACCGATGTGGTATACAGAGGTTCTGACGAAGAGGCTGCCAAGTGCTTGCGGCTCTGTCCGCCATTGCGCTCGTCGTGCAAGCCGCGCAGCATGAGCTGACTGATCCAGCATGGCGACACATACGCCCAGCGGTGCATCAGGTTATACTGGCGCAACTTCGGCATATCCATAAAGCTGTCGCCGTTGCCGTCGTGGTCCATCTGTCGGTTCTCGAAGTGTAGAAGTGTTGCGGTAGAAAGGCGCTCGTTGAGATGAACGCTTCCGTCGAGGTTCACCTCCGTTTTCAGTTCGCTGTCCTGATAGACGTTCGCACGCACGCCATCGGTGCCTTGCGGCTTCAGAAACTCTATATTAATCTGACCCGTTGTGCTTTCGTATCCGTTCTTCACGCTCGACGCTCCCTTGCTCACCTGTATCGACTGCATCCAGGGACCAGGCACATAACCTAAGCTGTATGGCAGGGCTGCGCCTCGCAGGTTAGGCACGTTTTCGGTGAGCATCTGCACGTAGGTGCCGCTCAGTCCGAGCAGCTTTATCTGCTTGGCGCCGGTGGCAGCGTCGCTGTAGCTCACGTCTACCGACGGATTGGCTGTGAACGACTCGCCTAAGTTGCAGCAAGCCGCACGTATCAGCTGTCCCTGCCCTATTATCTCGGCATTGTCAACACGGTATTTCGACTTGATGCCATTCGTGGCTTTCACCACCACGGCTTTCAGCTCGCGTGTATCGACTATGCTATCGGTCTGCGCCAGCATCTGCTGCGACACAAACGTATAGCCCAATAATCCTATTAAAACCTTTCTCATGTATCTTTCTTTAAAACAACCCTTATACCTTATTATTAATTTCTTCTGCAAAGATATAGATTTTCAATAAATTATTTATACAGAATTAGGGATAAAGCTTACATATTTTTATCTGTATAAACATATTTATATGCCTTTGCCGATAATGAGCATCGGCTCATAAAGAAATCCCCGACAAACTATGTATACAGTTTGTCGGAGATTTTAATAAGGTTATGATGCAAAACACTACAATCTAATAGGCACAACTACTTTAACCGTAAAGTTGCGCCCCATATTGAACACTCCCATTCTGCCAGTCGCCTTGTTTACATCGAGATACTTCAATCTACTCAGATGATTCTGATAAGCACGGTTAGTGATATTCTCGCATGATGCATACACAGAGGCTATGCGTCTGCCATGGCTCTTTATGTCGGTTCCGGCATATAGGTTTAGCAGTGTATACGATGGTGTGGACGTCTCTGTTCCACCTGCTGCATAGTAGTGATTCTGACGAAGATTGCAGTCTACAGCCAACTTAACATACATATGGTCAAACGTCCTGCCATCGCACATTATCTCGTAACGCACATCGCCAAGCCATCGAGGTGCTGGAGTAAAAGGCAGATACTTGGCATCACTTTGCTGATGAAGCTGCACGGCATTGACATACGAGAAGCTATTGCTTATATGCAATCTTTCTAACGGATGGACATCCACACACAACTCGCCACCCATAAGGCGAGCATCGCCCGAAGTAAACTTATAAGTATCAGAGCCATCAGTTATCACATGATTACCATTACTGTCGACAAGTCGGGTACTAAAGATATAGTTGCTGATACGATTGGCAAATAGCGACAGCTGTGCAGACACAAATTGCGAAGTATAGTCAAGCCCAAGATCAAGCTGACGACTCTGTTCGGGCTTCAATGCGGTATTGCCTATCTCATAACGCTGTGTTCCCTCGTGCTCGCCATTCGATGCCAACTCACTGATATTTGGCGCACGGAAGCCGCACGACACATTTGCCTTGAAATTAAGATTGGGCAACAGCTCATAAGCCATTCCTAAGCTGCCAGAGAACCCATCAAATCCTCGGCTAAAGTTATTGAAACGCTCCACCCTATCGGCATTGTCGTTATCATTGTCTTCAACAAGCGCATCGCCATACAGATGACGATGGTCGTAGCGCACACCGCCACTAAGATTCATCTTATTAATAGAGCAAGTTGCTGTGGCAAACAAACCATAATCAAACAGACGATAATCAGGAATGAGAAACTCGGAGCCTTTATTTACTGACTGTTGCCACATACCATTTATACCGGTGGCTATCTTCCATGCTCCAAGCATTGGCGAAGTGTAATGCAAGTCGTAGTTTACGGTGTGGAGCATAAGGTCAAGACCACATTCGTCTCGCGACTCCTCAAACTCCTGTCGACGGTTCTGTTGATAAGCGGCAAGCAACTTTATGTTGCCCTCGCCTACATACCACATATTGTCGAGCACAGCCTTGTAGTGGTGTATTTGCTGGAAAGGCAGAGATCTACCGTAACTCTTTGGATTGAAACCATTGGGCATTTCAAGAATTCCAGTCTCCTCATCTCGTTCGCCCTCAACAATGCCTGGCGTAAGATGATAATAATCGAGCGTAAGATGAGTGTGTCCGCCATTATGATTCCATCCAAGCATCTGCATGAACGACTGTTCGCGATAGGCTGAGCCATATACATATCCGTCATACCTGTTTTTATAAGCATGAGCCATCTTGCCACTATATCGCGTATTCCACACAAAACCTTGCTTATTGCCGGCAAAGTTAAGCGAATAGTCAAAGAGTCCGTTGTTCGACTGATAACCACTCATTACATTGGCCCCCATCTCGCCCATCGGCAATACCGGCGCACTATTGAACACTATAACACCTGCC
>USCM01000246.1 GCA_900553155.1 uncultured Prevotella sp.
CGGGTTGCGTTCGCCATCCGATGCATTAAACTACGACTCTTGATGTTTAAAAAATAACAAAATATCATTTCATTTCGTAGTTTTGTTTTAATTCCTCTATATTTTATTCGCCAAACTCAGAATTTCTTTTTAATTTTGCAAGAAATTATAACTATACATATTTATAATTATGGCAGAATTATCAAATCGCCTCAATCGTCTCGCTCCGTCGCAGACACTTGCAATGTCGCAGAAGAGCGGCGAGATGAAGGCCCAGGGCATCGACGTAATCAACATGAGCGTCGGTGAGCCCGACTTCAACACACCCGACCATATCAAGGAGGCCGCCAAGAAGGCCATTGACGACAACTTCTCGCGCTATTCGCCAGTTCCGGGCTACATGGATCTGCGCAAGGCGATAGTGGCAAAGCTCAAGAACGAGAACCATCTCGACTACACAACAAGCGAGATACTCGTGTCGAACGGCGCCAAGCAGAGCGTCTGCAACACCGTTATGGCACTCGTAAACGACGGCGAGGAAGTGATAATACCCGCGCCCTACTGGGTGAGCTATCCGCAGATGGTGAAGCTCGCAGGCGGCACACCGGTTATCGTGAACGCCGGCTTCGAGCAGGAGTTCAAGATGACGCCCGAGCAACTCGAGGCAGCCATCACACCCAAGACACGCATGCTCATCCTCTGCTCGCCGAGCAACCCGACAGGCAGCGTCTACACTAAGGACGAGCTCGCAGCACTCGCAGAAGTGATTAAGCGCCACGAAGGCATGTACGTGCTCGCCGACGAGATATACGAGCACATCAACTACGTGGGCAAGCACGAGAGCATCGCGCAGTTCCCCGGCATGAAGGAGCGCACCATCATCGTCAACGGCGTGTCGAAGGCATACGCCATGACCGGCTGGCGCATCGGCTTCATCGCCGCACCCGAGTGGATTGTCAAGGGCTGCAACAAGCTCCAGGGACAGTACACGTCAGGCCCATGCTCGGTTAGCCAGAAGGCAGCCGAGGCAGCCTACACCATGTCGCAGGATTGTGTCGAGACAATGCGCCAGGCTTTCGAGCGCCGCCGCAACCTCATCGTCGAGCTTGCCAAGCAGATACCGGGTCTCGAGGTCAACAAGCCAGAGGGAGCCTTCTATCTCTTCCCCAAGTGCTCAAGCTTCTACGGCAAGACCGATGGCACACGCACCATCAACAGCTCTACCGACCTCGCCATGTACCTGCTTGAGGTAGGACATGTGGCTACAGTAGGAGGCGATGCCTTCGGCGATCCCGAGTGCTTCCGCATGAGCTACGCCACAAGCGACGACAATATCCGCGAGGCAATGCGCCGTATAAAGGAGGCACTCGCCAAATTGCAATAAAAATATGTTAAAGGTGGCTTATTCATTCGATTATTTGTCATTATTTGCTAACTTTGCCCTGACTAAGTAGAAGGGGCACGCATAATAGTGCCGGTATCGTATACCTAAGCCACTCTAAAACAACCCAAACAACGGATAAATTTCTAACCATTAATAACTTATTAAATTCTACAAAAAATTATGGCAACTACACAAGCTAAAGCGAATCCTAAGAAGAAGTCTTCAGGATTCCAGGGTGTTAAAAATGCATTCTTTATCATCCTTGTATGTTTTGTTCTCGCAGTGTTGTTCTTCAAGTTCATCCTTGGTGCACCTGAGCACTTTGTGAACGGTGACCCTACACAGCCTGTTAAGGACGGTAACCTCATGGGTACAGTCTACAAAGGTGGTGTTGTCGTTCCAGTGATCATCACATTGCTCTTCTCTGTAATCGCTCTCTCTATCGAGCGTTTCTTCGCTCTCCGCACAGCTTTCGGTAAGAGCTCACTTGGCAAGTTCGTTGTCAACGTAAAGAAGGCCATCACCGCTGGTGATATGGCTAAGGCTCAGGAGCTTTGCGACAAGCAGCAGGGTAGCGTAGCCAACGTTGTTGGTGCTTCTATCGCAGCTTACAAGGAAATGGAGAACACTCCTAACCTCAAGCGTGCAGCTAAGGTTTCTAAGATCCAGCAGGCTCACGAGGAGGCTACACAGCTCGAGATGCCTACTCTTCAGATGAACATGCCTATCGTCGCTACTATCGTTACACTCGGTACTCTTACCGCTCTTTTCGGTACTGTGGTTGGTATGATCCGTTCATTCGCCGCTCTTGCTTCAGGTGGTGGTGGTGACTCACTCCAGTTGTCAGAAGGTATCTCTGAGGCCCTCGTTAATACCGCATCTGGTATTTTGACATCATGGGTAGCCGTAGTCTCATATAACTACTATTCAAACAAGATCGATAAGCTTACATACGCTCTTGACGAAGTAGGTTACACTATTGCTAAGACATACGAAGCAAACCACGCAGACGAGGCTTAATTTTACTAACCCTTTAAAACATTTATCATTATGGGTAAAGTAAAAGTTAAGAAAGCGGACGTCTGGATAGACATGACTCCAATGTCGGACGTGATGGTCCTCTTGCTTACGTTCTTCATGTTGACATCAACATTCGTAAAGAACGAGGCTGTGAAGGTCGTTACTCCTGGCTCGGTATCCGAAATCAAGGTACCGGAGTCTAATGTCTTGACAGTGCTTTGCGATAAGGATGGCCGCATCTTCGTCGGTATGGACAATCCACGAAGAATGGGCGAACTCGTTCAGGGCATGGCCGATCAGTATGGCGTGCAGCTCACAAAGAAACAGTTTGAAACTGCTCAGGGTGCCGCCACTATCGGTGTCAATATGCAGGATCTTGCAACTGCTCTTGGACAGGAAGATAGATTGAATGAATACCAGGCTACTAAGGGTATCCCTACTGATAGCGTGGACGGTAAGATGAGCCAGTTCCAGGATTGGGTTAAGATGGCTCGCGATAACAACGGCTCCGAAATGAAGCTTGCCATCAAGGCAGACGCCGGCACTCCGTACAAGGTCATCAAGAAGATGATGTCGGAGCTCCAGGACATGAGCGAGAACCGTTACTATCTCATTACCGCGCTTAAATCAAATTCGGAGGACTAAGACATGGCAAAGAAAAAAGCAAGCAGACAGAAAAAGATGCAGACCCGCGTGGACTTCACGCCTATGGTGG
>USCM01000247.1 GCA_900553155.1 uncultured Prevotella sp.
TGGATGATGAAGCCGCAGAACTTTGACGCTTCAAAGAAGTATCCGGTCATTATGCACCAGTACAGCGGACCGGGCAGCCAGCAGGTAACAAACGCCTGGAGTGCCGGCTCAATGGGGCAGGGTGGTGCCTTCGACTCGTATCTTGCCCAGCAGGGCTTCGTTATCGTGTGTGTTGACGGACGTGGTACAGGCGGACGTGGTGCCGAGTTTGAGAAGTGTACCTACTTGAAGATAGGCGACCTTGAGTCGAAAGACCAGGTAGAGACAGCCTTGTACCTTGGCTCGCTGCCTTACGTCGACAAGGACCGCATAGGTATATGGGGCTGGAGCTACGGTGGATTCAACACTCTTATGAGTATGAGCGAGGGTCGGCCCGTGTTCCGTGCCGGTGTAGCCATTGCCGCTCCTACCAACTGGAAGTTCTACGACACTATCTATACCGAGCGTTATATGCGCACACCTAAGGAGAACCCCGATGGCTATGCCACCAACCCTATAGAGCGTGTGTCTAAGCTTCATGGCGCCTTGCTGCTCTGCCACGGCACTGCCGACGACAATGTGCATCCGCAGAATGTGTACGAGTATGCCGAGGCTCTTGTTCAGGCCGACAAGGATTTCCGTGAGTTGATGTACACCAACCACGGCATCTATGGTGGCAACACTCGCAACCACTTGCTGCGCCAGGTTGCCAACTTCTTTATGACGGAGCTTAAGTAAAAAAGCGCGGTGTAGAGAAATAACGTTTACTATATAATAAAATGTTTTTTTTTCTTCGCAACCTCTCAATCTATCACTTTTTGGCTGCTCCGTTGCTGTAAGTAGCGGATAGACAACGAGATACGCAAGTGTTAGGTGGCAATATAGGGGTGTCATCTATCATACATCTAACACACACCTAACATAGAAGCCTCACCCCAGCCCCTCCCTTATTTGGGTGAGGCTTTCGTGTTAGGTGTGTGATAGGTGAACCAATAAAACCGCTACCTATCACTACTGCTATACCGCTTGTACACAGTGTGTTACGATGATTTTAACCCATGAAATGTGATAGAATGACGGGTTAAAAAAATAAAACATTTATATGGAGCAATAATGACAGGCCAACAAAGGCTTAATGACAGGCCAATTAAGGCTTCCTGACCGACCAATTAAGGCTTACTGACCGACCAATTAAGCCTTGCTGACATGGTTACAAAGCCTTTGTAATATAAAATTATTGCCATTATGTGTACGAGTTTGATATAAAATGTGTATATTTGCAATGTAAAGTTGGTGTATGACTTTCATTTTATTATCAAAACCATGTATATCAATTAATAATTAATAGCTTATGAAGAATTCTACACTTATCGCTATTGCTGCACTTGCAGCATGTACCTCAACCGCTGATGCCCAGCAGTTACGCCACACACGTATACACTCTGCAGCACCATTTGCCGTGAAGGAAAGCAAGGCAGCACAGCCCAATGATGTGCTTGGTACAACCGCCATACGTATGCGCCGTGCCGCAGCTCAAGAGTCGACAACCACATATAAGCCTAAGACCCAGACAGAGGCTATGTATATGGAAGGCGAATGGGTTAATATTGGTGAATACAAATTCAGCTACGACGACAAGGGGCGCGAGGCGCGTGTGGATACCGAGAGCGAGGACGGCATAACACGCACCGAGAATACATGGACCGATGCAGGCCAGATAGCCACTCAGATAGAGAGTGTGTCGGAGGACGAAGGCGTCACATTTGTGCCATCGTCCAAGCGTGTGCAGACCTACGACGCGATACTGCCCGATTTTACAGTTACTAAGGACAAGTACGACTGGGATGCCGAGAACAACAAATGGGTTGAAACCTACGATGCCTTCCGCCGCACCATTGTACGCAATGCCGACAACAACGTTACGGGGCTTACGCTTGCCGTGCCTTACAATGGCAAGTTTGACGATACACAGCGCATCACCAACACCTTCGACCCCAAAACCAAGCAGGCTACGTCGTTCTACCTTGAGGAGCTTAAATCGGAAGACACATGGACGCAGTCGCAGTATATCCACAGCATTGTGTGGAAGAAGACAAACGGACAGCTGGTAGGCGAATTTGACAACTGGCAGAGCTATGGCAACTATATTGTCTCAGGAACCATTGGCGATTATGACACAGCCACAGGCACGAGCAAGGACTTCGGCGAAATAAAAGTGGACTATGATGCCAAGGGTGGTTTCACCGAGACTATTGATTATACCGATGTTCTAAGCAAATCTGTTACCACAAATAGTTTCACCGACGACAATGGTAGCAATGTATACGAGTATAAGTATTACGAGGACGCTAACGAAGACGGTGTGCTCAACAACGACGACCTTGTTGAAGGTACTGTTGCCACTGTCAAGAAAGATGCCAATGGCAACGTTACGCTTGACGAAGTGGAGGAGTATGGCATCAATGAAGAAACATCTGTTTATGAGAAGATGGGTGGCTCGCGCTATATCTATACCTACGACCCTGAGCACGACAATGCTATGCTTACGATGCAGTACGAGGAGTACGACAGCGAGACAAAGGAGTATGTTCCGTTTGCCCGTGTCACCACCACCGAGTTTGTAAGTGTCTCTACAGGCATCAACAATGTCAAGGTGCAGTCGGCCGACGATGCTTCGGCTGTGTACACTCTTCAGGGTGTCAAGACCAATGCGGCAGGCAAGGGATTGTATATCGTGAAGCGAAACGGCAAGTTCGTTAAAGTAATGAAGTAGTGAACGTATAATATATGGTTCGTTAATGGACGTATAATATATGGTTCGTTAATGGACGTATAATATTTAGGTAATAAACTGGTGTGTTTATAAGCGTCGCCGTCTTCGGCGACGCTTATAAAGCAATCATTTCTGGATTCTTGCCTCGCGAAGCGTAGGCCATTCTGCTACTTAACGTAATCCACGAACGCATAAGCCTGGTGATGCTTTTCGTCCGTAGTGTGTTCCTCACGGCAAGCCTCGTGCCAACCCTTGTATTCGGGGAAGAAGGCATCGGCTTGTTGTGGCGTGTCGTGAATCTCGGTAAGGCAGAGTCGGTCGGCTATGGGGAGCGCCTGC
>USCM01000248.1 GCA_900553155.1 uncultured Prevotella sp.
CGACTATAGCGCACTGCTGCTGACATCCAACTTCACCGGCCACTTTACTGCCAACAACGGCAAGTGGGTAAAGGAAAGCGGCAAGGCCAACGACCTGCAGTTTACATTTACCGACCAAAACGCTAAGAAATGCGTGCTGAAGCTTGAGACAAGCGGCAACGTGAAAAAGGTATATGCTGCCAACATCACCGATTGGGACGATTACGACTACGATAATACCTCTAACAAGTACACCGATTACTACGACCGTACAAAGTGTACCATTGGCGTTCCTGAGAACATCGTGGTAACCCTGACACAGAACGGCACCGAGCTTGTTAAGACTACAGTGAAGATTGACCTTGCAAGCTTGTCGGACGAAAACTTCGACATCAGCAAGAACAGCATTACAGCATCGACACTTGTAGAGTTGAGCAACGGCTACAAATTCAATGTTTCGCAGGTGGCTTACACGGGCAACCAGAAGTGTTCGGTAGTGTACAGCATGAGCAAGGGCGGCACACAGCTTGCCAGCGTATCTGTAGCTTCTGACCTCAGCGGTATACCTTCGTGCAACGTTGAAGCTTTCTCAAGGGACGACTTCGACATCAATACCGACAACATCAACGGAAAGAACGCTTTTGTGAAGATCGACATCATGGGCAAGTTGCAGCTCCAGGGCACACTGAAGGACGCACGCAAGTTTGCCGATTACATCGACAAGGCTAACGACAACGATGAAAGCGAGAACAAGTTTAAGCAGTGGATGAACTCTGCCAACGAACAGGTAGACATCAACCTCTTCTACGACAACTCATCGGTTAAGCAGGCTGCCGTACAGCTTGAAGCTTTCGCCGAAACAGAATGGGGCGGCTATAAGTATTGGGAAATGGAACCGGTACTCGTGTTCTTCGACGGCTCTTCAAGCAGTATGTTTGACGTATTCTTCAACGACACCGACTTCAAGAACACCATAAATGCTTTTGAGGCGCTTATCGACAAATATGAAGATCTTATCAAATAAAACGATAACAACAACTATTACACTCTGCCTTCTCTTTCCATTGGCCTGTCTGGCACAGGCTAATGGGGAGAGAAGGCAGAGTGTTTTGCTTGACAGCGTTGTGGTGAGCGCAAGACGCCATACCGCTGCCCTAAAGCAATCTATGCCCGGAAGCTACAACTGGAATATGCAGCAGCTCGACTTTCTGCCTAAAATCATGGGCAATGCCGACCCTGTACACTATGCGCAGATGCTGCCTGGCATACAGACCAACTCGGAGTATCGCAGCGGTATAAACATAGACGGATGCGACAACTCGCACAATGCCGTTACGCTATCGGGCGTGCCGGTATACAATGTAGGACATCTCTTAGGCTTCTTCTCTATCTTCAACGGACCGCACTTCAAGTCGATGAACATCAGAAGGGCTGCTACCAACGGCGCCTACCCTAACCGTATAGGAGGCACTCTCGACATGGTGCCATTCCAGAACAAGGCAGACTCGGTGGAGGGCGAATTCTCCGTAGGTCTTATTTCGTCGCAAGGCACAATGCGCTTGCCGCTCGGCAAACGCACATCGGCTACGGTGTCGCTGCGCGGCTCGTACATCAATATGTTGTACGGCAAATGGCTCAAGACAGACAACACACAGGTATCTTATACATTTGGCGATGCCAACGTGTCGGTGGTACACGAGCTGGGCGAGCACGATAGACTGCTTGCCGACTTCTACTGCGGCATAGACAACGCCAAATTCGACGAGTCGCACTATCAAGCCAATGTCAAAGCCACATGGGGAAACACTATGGGCGCTATACACTGGCTGCACAATGATTCTGAATGGAATACGCACAACACGCTATACGTGTCGGCTTACC
This sequence comes from uncultured Prevotella sp., assembly GCA_900553155.1. Taxonomy (GTDB): domain Bacteria; phylum Bacteroidota; class Bacteroidia; order Bacteroidales; family Bacteroidaceae; genus Prevotella. The sequence continues at coordinate 1,861 of USCM01000248.1, forward strand.
GCAACCGCTTCAGCCTGCAAATGGAGGAAGCACAGGGACGTATGCCATCCAAAATCACCGACTTAGGATTTAGCTCGGCATCCAGATGGCACCAACTGTCGTTCGGAGGCAATGCTGTGGTTCATATCATCAAGCCACAAACTATACAGGCAGACAACTATTATAGCGACATTACATCCATACCACACACACAGAAGGCTATTGAGGCGTCTGTATATGCCGACTGGAGACAGCCTATTACAGCATCATTGGCTGTAAATGGCGGCGCAAGACTGACGCTATGGCATATCGACAACAACAACTTTAAGTCGGTAGACCCTTCCATTACACTACAATACGACAACAACCAGGGACTGAAAATGTCTGCGGGGTGGTTTATGCGACATCAGTATATGTTTCAAACAGGCTTCTCAGATGCCGGACTGCCTACCGAGTTTTGGATGTCGACAGACGCAAAAAACAGTCCGCAGTATTGCAGCGGTGTGTCGGCTGGAGCTTCCATCGACTTGGGCAGACGTATGTGGCGAGTGTCTGCAGACGTCTTCTACCGCCGTATGTACAATCAGATAGAATACAGCGGCAGTTTGCTCGACTGCCTTAATTCGTCGTACGACCTTAACAACTATCTGCTCCACGGCAACGGCAAGAACATCGGCTTCAACTTAATGCTACAAAAATGTGCCGGAGACATCACCGGATGGATATCCTATACCTACACAAGGGCAAGACGAACATTCAACGAGGATGGCAACAACACTACCTACCCTGCCAACCATGAGCGTCCACACGAGCTTAACACCGTTGTGGCATGGTCGCCGGGAATCCACTGGACTGTTGGCGCTACATTGGTATATGCGTCGGGCACACCATTCACGGCGCCTGTATCGGCAAGCATCCTGAACGGTAACGTTATAGCCAACTATGGCAAACACAACGCCAACCGACTGGGGGGATATGGCAGACTTGACCTTTCGGTGAACTATAAATGGAAGTCAAGACACATCAAGGAACAAGGACTGAACCTCTCGATATACAACGCAACGGCTCACCGCAACGACCTGTTCTACCGCATACGAACCAAGAAGGATGGCTCGTTCGCCCTGCGCCCTATCACATTTATGGTGGATGTACTGCCATCGGTGAGCTATTATTGTAAATTCTAAAAAACGCTGCAATTATGAAAACGACTCTCTATACAATTCTTCTGGCTATGGCAGCTA
>USCM01000249.1 GCA_900553155.1 uncultured Prevotella sp.
ATGCGAAAGAGATAGCTGCGATAGCTACGAACATTAAAACTAATTTCTTCATTTTTTCTTTGCTTTTTAAATCTGTAAAATAATCATTTGTTTATTAAAACATTGCAAAGGTAAGTATTTTTTTGATACCGCGTTAATGTTTTAAGGTTTTTTTTTTGCCTATTTTGTAACCCTCTTATAAAGCACTGAAAATCAATAACATACAGACTGTAAACAAATGTTAATGTTTTCGTTAGGTGTTAAGTAAGGTTCAAAATCATTGTTTTTGGGTGTTTTTGTGTGCGTACAAAAGGCGAGATGTGGAGCTTACAGGTAAACAGTAGATGCTCGTTTGGCATGTCGTGAGAGACTACTGACTATTATTTATGGTGCGTATTAAGTTCTTTGTAGTGTAAAAATAAGTGCAAGGTGTGTTTTGTAGCATAATTTTGAGTAACTTTGCAGTCACCTAACAAGATATACATATTATATATACATATATAGATGATAAATACATCAGTATTCCAAAATAAGAAAGCCGCCTACTATACTCTTGGCTGCAAGCTCAACTTCTCAGAGACGTCAACATTTGGAAAGATGTTGGTGGAGCTTGGCGTAACAGGTGCACAGGATGGCGAGAAGGCCGACCTTTGTCTTATCAACACGTGTTCGGTTACAGAAGTGGCCGACCACAAGTGTCGACAGGCTATACATCGTATGGTTCGTGAGAACCCAGGTGCCTTTATTGTAGTAACAGGATGCTATGCCCAGTTAGAGTCGGAGCGTGTCAGCAAGATTGATGGTGTAGACTTGGTACTCGGTTCAAACGAGAAAGCCGACCTCGTACAGTTCTTGAGCGACGCTTGGACAGCAAAGGAGTCGGAGCGCGAGATGGGCGAGATTGCAGGACAGGAGTCGCTTCATCAGTTCTTCTCGGTAAAGACAAAGAACATCAAGTCGTTTGCTCCGTCGTGCTCTCGAGGCAACCGTACACGTTATTTCTTGAAGGTACAGGATGGTTGCGACTACTATTGCACCTACTGCACAATACCTTATGCCCGTGGCAACTCGCGCAACCCATCTATCGACTCGCTTGTGGCACAGGCCCGACAGGCAGCCGAGGAGGGCGGCAAGGAGATTGTATTGACAGGCGTCAACATAGGCGACTTTGGCAAGACAACTGGCGAAAGCTTTGTCGACCTTGTTAAAGCCCTTGACCATGTAGAAGGCATTGAGCGCTATCGTATCAGTTCGATGGAGCCCGACTTGCTCTCCGACGAGCTTATCGACTTCTGTGCAACGAGCCGTGCTTTCATGCCTCACTTCCACATACCGTTGCAGAGTGGTAGCGATGAGGTGTTGCGCTTGATGCACCGCCGTTACGACAAGGCCCTCTTTGCCCACAAGATAGCGCTTATCAAGGAGCGTATGCCGGATGCCTTCATTGGCGTCGACGTAATGGTGGGATGTCGTGGCGAGACTCCTGAGTGCTTTGCCGAGTGCTACGACTTCCTCGAAGGTGTCGACGTAACCCAGCTTCACGTCTTCCCTTATAGCGAGCGTCCTGGTACAGCAGCCCTCCGCATACCTTATACAGTGAACGATGCCGACAAGAAGCAGCGCAGCAAACAGTTGCTTGAGCTTAGTGAGCAGAAGCGCATAGCCTTCTACGAGCGTTATATCGGTACCGAGCGTGAGGTATTGTTTGAGAAGGCGGTACGCGGAAAGGCAATGCACGGATTTACCGACAACTACATACGTGTAGAGCTCTCGCCCCGTGATGCCAGCGACGAGTACGACAACAGGCTCATCCGAGTGCGTCTTGGCGAATTCAACCACGACCATTCGGCACTCAAGGCAGAGATTATAAAGTAGATAGTAAGCAGATATTCGATATGAAGAAAGTTGCTATTGTGATACTCAACTGGAACGGCGCTGCTATGATGCGCCGCTTCCTGCCGTCTGTCATAGAGCACTCGCAGGACGTAGCCGACATCGTAGTAGCCGACAACGCATCCTCCGACGACTCTTTGCAGTTGCTTCGCGACGAGTTTCCAACAGTTCGAACCATTGTTCTCGACAAGAACTATGGCTTTGCCGAAGGCTACAACCGTGCGCTCAAGCAGGTGGACAACGAGTATTATATGCTTTTAAACAGTGATGTCGAGGTAACCGAAGGCTGGCTCGACAAGCTTGTAGAGTTTATGGATTTGCATCCAGAGGCAGCCGCCTGTCAGCCCAAGTTGCGTGCCGAGCACACTCGCGATATGTTTGAGTATGCCGGTGCAAGTGGCGGCTATCTTGACCGTTACGGCTACCCATTTTGTCGTGGACGCATATTCGATACGGTGGAGAAGGACCAGGGGCAGTACGACGACGTGGCCGAAGTGCTTTGGGCTACAGGAGCCGCATTGATGATACGTCGTGCCGACTATTGGGATGCAGGTGCGCTTGACGGTCGATTCTTCGCCCATTGCGAGGAGATAGACCTATGTTGGCGTCTGTGCAGTTTTGGCAGGAAGATATATTGTGTGCCTCAGAGTGTTGTGTATCATGTAGGAGGCGGAACGCTGCCTAAGGGCAATCCGATGAAGACCTACCTCAATTTCCGCAACAACCTCACGATGCTCTACAAGAATTTGCCCGAGCAAGAGCTGCGTCATGTTATGCGCGTAAGATTTTGGCTCGACTACGTTGCTGCTTTCAAGTCGCTGTTGCTCGACCGCAACTGGGGCGAGTTTAGTGCCGTGCTGCGTGGCAGACGTGCTTTCAAGGCTTGGAAGAAAGATTTTGTCGAAGACCGCAAGCGCATACAGGCACGCCGGGTAGAAGCATCCTGTAAGATGCGCAAGCCCTACAGCATCCTTTGGATGTATTATGTCAAGGGCAAGCACACATACAAGTAAATATACAATAAATCGTTAGTGTTTATAAATTTTTAAAGGTTAAACGTCAAAATAAGGCTTGACGTTTAACTTTTTTAGCTGAATACTTTGTTTTTAAAAACTTTTTTAGTATTTTTGCAAAAGAATATTCAGCATTTGCCTATTGTGAGAAAGTTATACATTATTATAGTAACCGTCATATTATTAGCTTCGA
>USCM01000250.1 GCA_900553155.1 uncultured Prevotella sp.
GCCGATGCTGTCTCTGTTTTTCCGTCGCAAGTAAAGGTGATAGTTCCTTTAAGGATATACATCACCTCGCAGTTGCCCGTGTGCGTATGAAGACCAATGCTACTGCCTGCAGGCAATATGTTGTGCATAATTTTCACTTTGCCGTCGTCTACAAGCTTGGTTAGGAAAGGTCCATTGCCACCTTTGAATCCGTCGACTTCTTTTCTTTCGATGTTCCTGAAATCAATAATCATAATATTAGTCTCCTTTACGTTAATGGGTTTATTTGTTATTTATGCATGAAACTCTGTATGTTTCTTTTTCATCAGCGAGTTGATTGAGCACATTATGGATGCAATGGCAAAGAGCATAATAGCTCCGCGCTCACCAAGTGCGGCTTGTTCGATGGCGTTGGTTCCAACGAAGCATCCTGCTGCAATGCCCAAGAACAATCCGCCGTCGCTTGCCATAAAGTAGGTGCTTTCGGCTGTGCTGCGCTGACAATGATTGCATCGGTCGAGCAACTTGTACAACTGTTCGGATGCGGTTAGTCCGAAACCCAATCCAAGCATCATTGGTTTTAGTGTGTCGTCGAGCATGCCATTGTGCAGTGTCATGGCAAGTACAGCAGTCAGGATACATACATTTCCTACCATAGACGTAAATCGGCCCGCCCTTACGGCGGGGAATCGCAATGTCAGTATGGCGATGGCGAATCCTACAGCAAGTGCAGTAAAAAACTCGGTGCTTGTATGTGTTGCCATTGTCAAGCCGAGAGCGGCGCTCATACAGGCGATAACAATAGCCACATTCCAACCTTGCGGCAACAAGAAGCGGTCGGTTGATATCAGCTTGGTGCCTTCCTCTGGCGCTCTAAACGGAAAGTTTACCATTATGACAAGAGCCGCAGCTATTATGGCCATTGCGGCTCCAATGCCATAGAACATGGTGTTTCGCACCTCGTTGCGCAACTGTAAGGCAATGATGGGACCGGCTACAACCGTTAGTCGTGCTATCCATATTGCGGCATAATTGGCCTCGGTGCGGTGGCACGACTCGGTCTTGTCTATCAATAGTGTACACGACAGTACTCTCTTGGCGTGTCCAAACACCATACCGCCAAATGTGCATACGCCCATAAGCGCAATGATATTATTGTCGTTGGCGTGTTTGTTTTGCGGATCGTCAAATACTGATAATGCCAAGATTGTTGCGGCAAGGCATAACGCCGAGATGCCGAATACCTTGTTGCGTCGGTATCGCTGTATAAGCCAGCATCCGAAGAAGCCAGAGGCAAAGATGCCGGTAACGAACAGCACCATAGTGAGACTTGCCCAACTTGCGTCTACGTAATTGCTCTTGAACAACCGGTAGGGCAGGAAGGGTATAGTCATATAGCAAGCTATACACAACAGAAGTTCCGCGGCTATCAGCAATGAGAAGTCGCGGTTCCACATTCGGTGGTATGTCGGCGTATATTGTGGGTCCATTAATACGATTCAGTTTCGTTGGGGAAGTCCGCGGTCTTAACGTCGTTGACGTATTGACCTACGGCGTTTGTTATTATTTCGTACAAGTCGGCATATTGGCGCAGGAACTTAGGCTTGAATCCACGGTTCATACCGAGCATGTCGGCATACACAAGCACCTGACCGTCGCAATGAGGTCCGGCACCTATACCTATAGTGGCACAGCTTACAGCCTCTGTCACCTTCTTTGCAAGGTCTGCAGGAATCTTCTCCAATACAATACAGAAACATCCAGCTTCATCAAGCGCCTTGGCGTCGGCAATAAGTTTTTCTGCCTCAGCATCGCCCTTGGCACGCAGACCATATCCACCAAACTTGTGTACGCTTTGCGGAGTAAGTCCAAGGTGTCCGCTAACTGGTATGCCTGCGTCCACCATTCGCTTAATCATTGGGGCAATCTCGGCACCGCCTTCAATCTTTACGGCGTCAACACCTTTCATTATGCGTATAGCGTTGCGCAGACCTTCTTCTGCCGAAACTTGGTAGCTGCCGAAAGGCATATCGCATATAACAAGTGCGTGGTTCACGGCACGGGCTACCGAGCGTGCGTGGTATATCATTTGGTCTATAGTGATAGGAAGAGTGGTCATATTGCCATCGGCAACGTTTGATGCGGAGTCGCCCACCAGTATAGTGTCTACACCTCCAGCGTCGATGATAGAAGCTGTGGTGTAGTCGTAGGCTGTGAGCCAGCTTATCTTCTCGCCGTTATGCTTCATGTCGAAATACAGGGGTGCTGTGATTTTCTTCTTTGATGTGCTTAAATATTCTGCCATTTTTAAGTTTACTTGTTTTTTTAATTCTTTTGCAAAATTACAACTTTATTTTGAAAGGGGCAAATAGTATGACGGTATAATGCCTTGCTGTACTATATATAAATAAGGTGAAGCCTTACAAACAACGGTCAAATGTATGAGTGGATGATAAAATGTAAGTTTAAAAGTAATTTTTGTTATAAAATATTTGCAGAATACCAATAATTTCTTACCTTTGTAACCGAATCAATGAATAATCAATAAAATAGATAAATATGAAGGTTTCTTACAACATTATTAGCATTATTATTCGAATTCGACTTCAGGAAGGCGTCGAACGGGGTAATGTATGCCGATAGGTTGAACAGAATTGCATTGACTTTTATGCTTGAAAGACACAATTTAAACCTTTCCCACTTGCCCCTACAGGAAGTGTGAAAGGTTTTTTTGTTGCATAAGGCATGGCTAATTGATGCTTCATTATCTTGAGGAAAAAAGTAATAACCAGCAAACAGATACAGATATGAGCGACAGATTGTTTATTTTCGACACAACACTCCGCGACGGCGAGCAGGTGCCTGGCTGTCAGTTGAACACAGTAGAGAAGATTCAGGTGGCACGACAGCTTGAGCAGCTTGGAGTGGATGTGATTGAAGCAGGATTCCCCATTTCAAGTCCGGGCGACTTCAATTCGGTTATAGAGATATCAAAGGCAGTTACCTGGCCCACCATTTGCGCCTTGACCCGCGCCGTTGAGAAGGATATAGATTGTGCTGCAGAGGCTCTAAAGTATGCCAAAC
>USCM01000251.1 GCA_900553155.1 uncultured Prevotella sp.
TAAGAATCATGAACATTAAACCATTAGCAGACAGAGTGCTTGTACTTCCTGCACAGGCAGAAGAGAAAGTTGGCGGAATCATCATTCCTGATACAGCAAAAGAGAAACCACAGCACGGTACTATCGTTGCCGCCGGCAATGGCACAAAGGATGAGGAAATGATTCTTAAAGAGGGCGACGAGGTTCTCTACGGCAAATACTCGGGCACAGAGCTTGAGGTTGAGGGTACCAAATACCTCATCATGCGTCAAAGCGACGTTCTCGCTGTAGTACAGAAGTAATAATTCAAAACTCTTAATTGTGGCTTGCCACAATAATTCAAAACTCAAAACTCAAAACTCAAAACTCAAATAATCATGGCTAAAGATATTAAATATAATATAGATGCACGCGACCTGTTGAAGAACGGTGTCGACAAATTGGCTAACGCTGTTAAGGTTACACTCGGTCCGAAAGGCCGCAACGTTGTTATCGAGAAGAAGTTTGGTGCTCCACAGATTACAAAGGACGGTGTTACCGTTGCTAAGGAAGTGGAGCTTGAGGACAAGTTCGAGAACACCGGTGCACAGCTCGTTAAGAGCGTAGCAAGCAAGACAGGCGACGACGCTGGCGACGGTACAACTACCGCTACCATCCTTACACAGGCCATCGTTACAGAGGGCTTGAAGAACGTAACAGCCGGTGCCAACCCTATGGACCTTAAGCGTGGTATAGACAAGGCTGTTGCAGCTGTTGTTGCACACATTAAGGAGACTGCCGAGGTTGTAGGCGACAACTACGACAAGATTGAGCAGGTGGCTACCGTTTCTGCCAACAACGATCCTGAGATTGGCAAGCTCCTCGCCGACGCTATGCGCAAGGTTAGCAAGGATGGCGTTATCACTATCGAGGAGAGCAAGAGCCGCGACACAAGCATCGGCGTAACAGAGGGTATGCAGTTTGACCGTGGCTACTTGAGCGGCTACTTCGTTACAGACGCCGACAAGATGGAGTGTGTAATGGACAACCCATACATCCTTATCTACGACAAGAAGATAAGCAACCTCAAGGACCTCCTGCCTATCCTGCAGCCTGCTGCCGAAAGCGGACGCCCAATGTTGATTATTGCCGAGGATGTAGACTCTGAGGCTCTCACTACATTGGTTGTTAACCGTCTGCGTGGCGGCTTGAAGATTTGCGCTGTCAAGGCTCCTGGCTTCGGCGACCGTCGCAAGGCTATGCTCGAGGATATCGCTACACTTACCGGTGGCGTTGTTATCAGCGAGGAGAAGGGTCTGACTTTGGACAAGGCTACACTCGACCTCTGCGGTACTTGCGAGAAGGCTACTGTATCTAAGGACAACACAACCATCGTTGGTGGTGCCGGACAGAAGGAGCTTATCGCCGACCGCGTTGCTCAGATAAAGAACGAGATTGCCAATACCAAGAGCTCATACGACAAGGAGAAGCTTCAGGAGCGTCTTGCCAAGCTTGCTGGTGGCGTAGCAGTGCTCTACGTTGGTGCCAACAGCGAGGTTGAGATGAAGGAGAAGAAGGACCGCGTTGACGACGCTCTCTGCGCTACACGTGCAGCTATGGAGGAAGGCGTTGTTGTTGGTGGCGGTACTACATACATCCGCGCTCAGAAGACTCTTGAGGACCTCAAGGGCGAGAACGCCGACGAGCAGACTGGTATAAACATCGTACGTCGTGCCATCGAGGAGCCGCTTCGTCAGATTGTGAAGAACGCAGGTGGCGAGGGTGCCGTTGTCGTTCAGAAGGTTCGTGAGGGCGAGGGCGACTTCGGCTACAACGCTCGCAAGGACGTTTACGAGGATTTGCGTACCGCTGGTGTTATCGACCCAGCCAAGGTAGAGCGTGTTGCGCTTGAGAACGCTGCCTCTATCGCAGGCATGTTCCTCACTACCGAGTGCCTCATCTGCGACAAGCCAGAGGACAAGGCTCCGGCTATGCCTATGGGACAGGGCGGCATGGGCGGCATGATGTAAGCCCATAAATGCCAGTAGGCTTATACAAGCCCATAGATTATAAGATAAACATAAAACCTAAAGGCGGTTTGCAAGTGTTAGTAGCACTTACAAACCGCCTTTCTTTTTATAGCAACACCGCTTTTAATTACAACGCCATTGCCTTTTATTTACAGTAACATCAGTCCGGCAAAGGCTGCCCAGCATATCATGCGTATAGGACTGATGCGCATAAATGCGATGCCTATGAAGCTGGCGATGAGGATAAACATATTAACGCAGAAATACCAAGGATTAAGGTCGAAAGTAGAGAAGTTCTCTTTGTTGAACAACCCGAAGGCTACAGCTGCAAGCATAAGTCCTACTACTGCCGGACGCAGTCCGCTCATAATGCTTAGCATAACGGGCGACTTGACGTACCGCATAAGCAACCGGCAGAACACGGTGGCTATGATGAACGACGGCAGCAACAATGCCACCAACGCCGTTATGCTGCCAAGCACTGCCATGCCATCGCCCATTCCTGCATTGTGCACCACTGTATAGCCGCAATAGGCGGCGGCATTGACGCATGTGGAACCAGGCGTAACCTGTCCCAACGACATTAGATTGAGAAACTCTGCCGACGACAACCACGTCTGACGGTATACCATCTCGTCTTGCATAAGAGCAAACATACTGTATGCTCCACCAAAACTAAAGAGCCCAATCTTGAAGAATGTATAGAAGAGTTGTAGAAAAAGCATATATTGAATTACGAATTACGAGTTAGGAGTTACGAGTTGTTGCGGAGCCCCGCTCCGCAATTAAGAGTTAGGAGTTACGAGTTACGAGTTTGGGATTATGAGTTTGGGGTTATGAGTTGTCGGCTTGCAGCCGATGAAGAATTTAGAAATGAGTAATTGATTAATGAGGATTTCCAAACACTTAATTCCTAAATCTTAATTCTTAACTCCTAACTCGTAATTCTTAATTCCTTATTCCGTTGGTTTAACGAGCAACCCATACAGATATCCGCCCATACCGGCAGCCACAAGCACGTATATTGGGTTGACACCTATTATATATATAAGCAGGGCGCTG
>USCM01000252.1 GCA_900553155.1 uncultured Prevotella sp.
TGGAATCGACGGAGAATCAGAAGCTGCCGTTGACCTTCTCGTCACAGTTCTTGTGGAACAGAGAGTTCAACTTGCGTTGGGATTTGACCAAGAATCTGCACATGAACTTCCAAAGTGCAACCAATGCCGAGATAGAGGAGCCTTATGTTCCGGTGAACAAGGATCTATATCCCGACCAGTATGCGGCTTGGAAGGATTCTGTTTGGACATCAATAAAGCATCTTGGTACACCGCTCAACTACAATCAGTCGTTCCAGGCATCGTATAAGTTGCCTATCAACTTGCTGCCGGTGTTCGACTGGATTACGTCAGACGCGTCGTACAATGCCACCTACAACTGGGTTAGAGGAACCGATCTTGAGGACGGAACATCTCTTGGCAACACCATTGCCAACAACCGTCAAATCAATATCAACGGACAGTTTAACCTTGAGAAGCTGTACAACCACGTGCCGTTCCTTAAGAAGACTAACGACAGGTTTAAGAAGAGCAACTCGATAACGCCCAAATCGATATCGATGAACTCTAACTCGCGCAACCGTAAGAAGGGCAAGGATGCCAAGAGAGATGCGGATAAGGATGGCGGAAAGAATAAGCAGGGGGCTAAGGACGACCGCCTACGCAGTCTGCTGCCCAAGAACAAGCGTGCCTTTGAGAAGGAGATAACGCTTCTGCCGGACACTACAATAAAGGTGGTGCACAGCAAGAAGACACGCCGCATCATCGTATCGGCAAAGACAGAGGACGGACGTGCGTTCGCCCTGAAGTATCGCCGTATGGACGACAACAGCATACGTATATTAAATAAGGTGGATTCGGCATTGAAGATAAAGGTGTCGGTCATTGCCAAGGAGCCGCTCGACGAGCAAGGCTGGTATCGCACGGCACAGTCGGTGGCACGTGTGCTGATGATGGTTCGCAACGTAAGTGTTAGCTACCGCAACCAGTATGCTATGTCGCTGCCGGGCTTTAAGCCTATGATTGGCAACGCCTTTGGTCAGGGACGTGGTATGGGGGCAATGTCGCCAGGTCTCGATTTCGCCTTCGGTTTCATTGGCGACAGCTACATCGAGAAAGCCCGCGACAATGGCTGGCTTATGGTGAACGACTCGCTCGCTACACCGGCAACAACCAACAAGACAGAGGACTTGCAGCTTAAGGCTACCTTGGAACCTGTGCGCAACCTGAAGATAGATCTCAACGCGTCGCGCACTATGACAACGGCACGTTCGGTGCAGTATATGTATGAGGGCAATCCTACAACGCAGAGTGGTACGTTCACGATGACAACGCTGTCGCTTCGCAGTGCGTTTGAGGGTTCGGGCAATGCCAACAACGGCTACCACTCGGCTTCGTTCGAGCGTTTCTGCAATTCGCTTGAGAGCTATCGCCAGCGTGTTGAGGCTAAGTATGCAGGAGCTATATATCCTGCAGGAACCTCGCTTGCAGGCAAGCCGTTTAATCCGGAGAATGGTGGGGTCGACAAGTATAGCTCGGATGTAATGGTGCCAGCCTTCCTTGCAGCCTATACCAATATGGGCGACGGAGGCTTGTCGCTGTTCCCGTCGCTGTCGAAGTTGCTGCCCAACTGGACCATTAAGTATAGTGGCTTGTCCAAGTTGCCGTGGTTTAGGGATGTGTTCAAGAGTGTCAACATCAACCACTCGTATAAGAGCATCTATGCCGTTGGTTCGTATTCGTCGTACAGCACGTATATGGAGTATATGAACGGGCTTGGTTTTATAACCGATGCCACAAACGGAACACCTATTCCAAACTCGATGTATAATGTTTCGACGGTTAGCATCAACGAGGCATTCTCGCCATTGCTTGGTGTGGACGTTACGCTTAACAACAATATGACGCTCAAGGCAGAGTATCGCACGACGCGTGTGTTGAGTCTTAGTATGACTTCGGTACAGATTAATGAGTCGTCGTCGCACGACTGGGTTATTGGTGCCGGCTATACTCTCAACAACTTCAACCTCTTTGGAGGTGGCCGCAACAGGCACCGTCAGGTGAAGTCAAGGCAGAAGGGTGGGGCTAACGCAGCCTCTAATTCTAATGCTTCGTCGTCGCGTCGCTCAACAAGTGGTGTCAATAACGACTTGAAGCTAAGGCTCGACCTCAGCGTGCGCAAGCAGGCGTCTATCAGTCGCGATATTGCCACGATGACGTCTTCGGCTAATAGCGGCAACACGGCGTTCAAGCTGTCGTTCTCTGCCGACTATACTCTCTCGCGACTGCTCACCATGAGCTTCTACTATGATAGACAGACCAACACTCCGCTGCTATCGTCAAGCTCATATCCAACAACTACACAGGACTTTGGATTGAGTATGAAGTTCTCGCTGACGAGGTAGAGAAGAGGGGGTATAAAAAATAAAGCAGCCAAAAAGTAATAGCTTTTTGGCTGCTTTATTTTATTGCTTACTTCTTGTCGTAAGCATGTAATGGATAGTCGGTAGTGTAGTGTAGACCACGACATTCTTTGCGCTCAATGGCCTGGCGTGTTATGAGGTAGCCCACGTTAATCATGTTGCGAAGCTCGCAGATGTCGCGGCTTGCCTTGACACGCTTGAAGAGAGCCTCCGTCTCCTCGTACAGAAGGTCGAGTCGGTCCCAAGCGCGCTTTAGTCGAAGGTCGCTTCGTACAATGCCCACATAGTTGGACATAATCTCGCCAACCTCCTTGACGCTCTGTGTGATGAGCACCTTCTCCTCGTTGGTCATAGTTCCCTCGTCGTTCCACTCGGGCACCTTTTCGTTGAAGTCGTAGTCGTCTACGTGCGCCAAAGAGTGCTTGGCAGCCGCATCGGCATATACAACAGCCTCTATAAGAGAGTTGCTTGCAAGACGATTGCCACCATGCAGACCTGTGCATGAGCACTCGCCAATGGCATAAAGACGCTCGATAGACGACTGTCCGTTAAGGTCTACCTTGATACCGCCGCACATATAGTGGGCAGCCGGGCGAACCGGTATATAGTCGGTTGTGATGTCTATGCCAATCG
>USCM01000253.1 GCA_900553155.1 uncultured Prevotella sp.
GTACACACTGGCTCCACCTATTATATATATATCTTCGTCGGCAGAGCAGTGGCTTATTGCCTCTTCAAGCGAGCCGTAGGTGTCGCAGCCTGGGAAGCTGCTTTGTGTGCGGCTGATGACGATGTTGCGACGGTTGGGCAGGGCACCCTTGGGAAGCGACTCGAAGGTACGGCGTCCCATAATGATTGTGTTGCCTGTCGTTAGAGCCTTAAATCTCTTAAGGTCGTTGGGCAACCAATACAGCAATTTGTTTTCGAAGCCGATGGCGCGGTTGGCGGCAACGGCGGCAATTATTGTTATCATTCTTGAGTTTTGAATTTTGAGTTTTGAGTTTTGAATTGTTGCCTTTGGCAATTTTGAGTTCTGAGTTTTGAATTCAAAATTGAATAATTCCTAATCGGCGTAGCCGACAATTCAAAATTCAACATTCAAAACTCAAAATTCTCTCGTGCCAAGCACGAGAGCTAAACGCTAACCGTTGCAGCTATGTGCGGCCATGGATTGTAGCCCTCAAGCTGGAAGTCCTCGTATTTAAAGTCGAAGAGGTTCTTGACGTCTGGGTTAATCTTCATTGTAGGCAGTGGTCGCGGCGTGCGTGTCAGTTGCAGCTGTGCCTGTTCGAGGTGGTTGAGGTATAGGTGAGTGTCGCCGGTAGTGTGGATAAACTCGCCCGGTTGCAGATTGCAAACCTGAGCCATCATCTGCAATAGCAGCGCATACGATGCGATGTTGAACGGCACACCGAGGAAGGTGTCTGCCGAACGCTGGTATAGCTGTAGCGACAGACGGCCGTCGGCAACATAGAACTGGAACAGGCAGTGGCAAGGAGGCAGCGCCATCTGTTCTACCTCGGCTGGGTTCCAAGCCGACACAATCATACGGCGCGAGTCGGGATGATTCTTAATCATATCGAGCACGTTCTGTATCTGGTCTATGGTTCCGCCGTTGTAGTCGGGCCACGAACGCCACTGGTGTCCGTATACCGGACCGAGGTCGCCGTTCTCGTCAGCCCATTCGTTCCAGATGCGCACGCCGTGTTCCTGCAGGTACTTCACGTTGGTGTCGCCACGCAGAAACCATAGCAGCTCGTATATAATCGACTTGAGGTGCAGCTTCTTTGTGGTGAGAAGCGGGAAACCATTGGCAAGGTCGAAGCGCATCTGGTTGCCAAACACACTCTTTGTGCCGGTGCCGGTGCGGTCGGTCTTGGTGGCACCCTCTGTAAGGATGCGGTTTAGAAGATTGAGATATTGTTGCATTGTTGTTATATTGTTGTTAGAGTGGTACGACGGCGAGCCGTGCCACCTGCTGTTCGCTTTATTCTATTACGGAGCTTTCTTCCTCGGGCACATGGCTGCTCTTTATGCGCCACTCCTGTGGATAGAGGTTGTTGGCACGGTTGCCGATGTTCTTCTCAAATCCTATGGGTGTGCCCTTATATGTTATCAGTACAAAGCCACGTGGGGTGCCGTAGGGTAGGGGTGCCGCCTCCTTTCGCAGGTAGTTGATGGCGTCGGCATAGCTCAGTTCGACGTGGGGATAGGCCTCCTTGTTGATGAGACGGGACAGCGCAACCGACTGGTCGGGTATAACGTCCTTGCCCTTCTCCGTGCCGAGACACACGCCGGCGTGCATCACCTTCAATGCTTTGGCGGCATTGTCGTACACGTCTGCCCACCTTGATGGTATGGCGTATATCCTCTCTGTGGTGCGGCGCAGGCAGAAGTCGGCGGCATTGGTCAGAGGTATGTCCACGTTTGTGGACAGCTGTTTGCTGTTGGGCTTGCCTGCCTTCTTCTTGTCCTTCTTCTGTTTCTTGTTGTCCGAAACACCCTCGCTGTAGCCGTCGGTACCGTCGTCGTGCTTGCGAAGCACAGCAAGGAAGAGCCCCTCGCTACGGCTAATGCCCGGCATAAACCGGTAGACGGGAGCGTTGCCCACCACGGCAGGGGTAATATTCCATTCGGGTTGAACGGGAATCTCTACAAAGTCGGCACCAAGCTCGTTTGCTATCCACTCCACATTCTCCTCGTCCTCGTGTGCGTTGAAGGTACAGGTAGAGTATATCAGCAATCCGCCGGGACGCAGACAGTGCCATACGTCGCTTACAATCTCGCGTTGAAGTTGCCAGCAGTTGTCAACGTTTTGTAGGCTCCACTCCTCTCTTGCACCATCGTCCTTCCTGAACATGCCCTCTCCCGAGCATGGCACGTCGGCAAGAATGGCGTCGAACATAAGGCGCGACTTGCGGTAATCGCGTGGATAGTTGTTGGTCACTATCACGTCCTCGTGTCCAAACTTCTGCAAATTCTCGCTCAGTATCTGTGCTCGTGTGCGCATAGGCTCGTTGCTGAAGAGCAGCGAACCCTCAGGCAGAGCGGCGCGCAAGGCTGTAGATTTGCCTCCCGGTGCGGCGCAGAGGTCGAGCATCGTTACGGGTTGCTGTATAAGGGTACGCACCACATGGTCGACAAACATGGAGCCAGCCTCCTGCACATAGTAGGCGCCGGCATGCAGTAGAGGGTCGAAGGTAAAGTTGGGGCGAGTCTTAAGATAGCGTCCTGTGTCCTTGCACCACGGCACGGCTGTGTCGTTAAGACCGTCTAAAACGTCCTTTCCTTTTGTCTTGAACGGGTTGAGGCGTATGCTCGTAGGGGTTGCCTGGTTGTCGAGCCCAGTCTTTAGCCTATCGTATAGATTGTCGCCAAGAAGCTGGCGAGTGTATTGCTCAAAGTCTATTGGAAGATTCATCTGTATTATGCAATAATTGTTTTGTGCTGCAAAGTTACTTATAATTTATGAACTATTTTGTGTAAAGTTATGATAAAGGTGCGCCTTTTGGTTTTATTATTAGGAAAGATTTCTCTCAATTTATTCTTTAATTACCCAATTTTGCACTATCTTTGTCATTTTAAAAGCGTCAACTGATGTAATATACCTTAATTCCGCAACACTTTGATTTAACTTTATTTATAAGTTCCTGAGCAACAAA
>USCM01000254.1 GCA_900553155.1 uncultured Prevotella sp.
ATGGAGAAGTAAATGAATGATCTTACTTTAAAGAAGGATAATACAAACAGAATTCGCACTCTGCAAGGGGCGCGATTTCTGTTTGTTGCGTTTATCTACCTTAGTCATTGCGTCACGCCCAACGTTTCGACGCCCTTCGACTTTGGCGGCGACATCGGTGTGTCGTTCTTCTTTATCCTTAGCGGCTTTGTAATGTCGTGGGGATATGGGCCGAGTGTTAGCCGGGGCGAGTTCTCCACACGCAGCTACTTTTGGCATCACTTCTGGCGTCTATATCCACTTCATGTCCTGCTCTTTGCACTGATGTTGGCGCTCGACAGCCGTTTAGGGCACAAATACGATTTGGTACAGACGCTCTCGACATTGTTCTTGGTGCAGTCGTGGATACCCTCCAACCACACATTGTATAATATCAATGCCGTATCGTGGTTTCTTTGCGACACCCTCTTCTTCTACCTTATATTCAAGCAGCTATACGCTTGGATTATGTCGATAGACATCCGTAGGCGCCGGTACAGCTATGCCTTGCTTGCCTTTGTGTCGGTATATCTAATAGCGGCATCTTTAGTGCCTGCCGATATGACCAACTGCACGCTGTACGCCAATCCGCTGCTAAGAACCATCGACTTCGCCATAGGCATAATGGCTTACCGACTTTACAAGTGGGGCACCACAGCTTCTTGCCCAACGGCAACCCCATTGCTCAACCTCCCGCTTGCGGTTTATGTATTGGTAGGATTCGTGTTCTATCTAATCTACCAATGTTTGGGCTATAACGGATGTCGTTGTGCGGCATTGTTTTGGCCATTTATGCCGTTTTTTATCCTCAAACTTGTATCAGCCGACGGTACCAACGACCCCGTGGCACGCCTGCTTGCGTGCCGTCCGATGCTGTGGCTTGGCGGCATAAGCTTCGAGTTGTTTATGGTGCATCTGTTTGCCATGCGCCTTACCCAGCACTTTATACCGTTGGGCGACAATGTGCTGTACGACTATATGTACTTTGCTGTAGCCTTTGTTGTGGCTGTCGTGATGGCATGGCTGCTGCACATTGGTTTCGTAAAACCTGTCGGCAATGTAATAAATAGGCTTTTTCTGCGTTCTTAATATAAAGTAATGTGTATAAATATATGGACAACAAACAATACTCTATAATAAACCTGCCGAAGATATGCGACCCTCGTGGCAATCTTACCGTGGCTGAAAGCATGCAGCACGTGCCCTTTGATGTGAGCCGTGTGTACTGGACCTACGACGTGCCGGCAGGCGAAAGCCGTGGCGGACATGCCCACAAGCACTGCCGCGAGATTATTATTGCCATCAGCGGCTCGTTCACAGTGACGCTCGACGACGGCAAGGAGAAACAGTCGTTCCACCTCAACCATCCTTGGAAGGGGCTGCTTGTGGAGACTGGTGTGTGGCGCACGCTCGAGGATTTCTCGTCGGGTGCGGTGTGCTTTGTCATTGCTTCCGACCCTTACGACGCTGCCGATTATATCTACGAATACGATGATTTCTTAAAATATAAGGGTGTAAAACGATAATGCAAATAAAGAATCTTACTCCAGACGAGTTCGCTTCAACCTTCCAGGCGGCACACGTATTCAATACGGTGGCGTTTGCCCAGCTCAACAGCGACAAGGTAGAACGTGTGCATTATCTATCGTTCGACGACCCCAAGACATGTTTCGGCATTGTGCTTGGCGAGAGCAATGGTGTATTGCGCTCGCCCTTTTCGGCTCCGTTCGGAGGCTTTTTGGAGAAAGGCACGCATGGACTCGAACGTATGGAGAAGGCTGTGGACGCGCTTGCCGATTATGCCAAGGAGCGCTCGCTGAGGTTGCAGATAACGCTTCAGCCTATGGTTTACGACGAGACAAGGCTGTCCATGTGGGTTAATGTGATGATGCGTAAGATTCAACTGCACCACACCGACCTCAACTATCATTTCGACATATCGCGTATGCCCAATTATAGCAGTGTTATAAACCGTAGCGCGCGCAAGCTTCTCAATCAGGCTTTGAGGCAGAACTTTTGCTTGCGTAAGCTCGACAGTGGCAACCGCGACGATGTGGCTCGTGCCTATAACGTCATAAGCTGCAACCGCAAGGAACGTGGTTTCCCGTTGAGAATGACGTTCGAGCAAGTGTGGCAAACCGTTAGCCGGGTGGTTACAGCCGACTTCTTCGTGCTTGAGCATGAGGGCTGCGATGTGGCTGCCGCTCAGATATTCCATGTTGCCGACGGCATTGCGCAGGTGGTGTATTGGGGCGATATACGCCAGTATGCCAAGTTGCGCCCAATGAATTATCTTGCCTATTCGTTGTTTGGCTATTATGCCGACAATGGATTGCGTATTCTCGACATCGGCCCCTCTACCGAAGACGGTATACCCAACTATGGATTGTGCGAGTTTAAAGAGAGTATAGGATGTTCGGTTACAATGAAATACAGTTTTGAGTTATGATAAAGTATCTCGACTTAAAGGACATTACGGCATTGCATAAGGACGAAATCAATGCTGCCGTAACACGTGTGGTCAATGGCGGCTGGTATCTGCAAGGTGCCGCCAACGACGACTTCTGCCAGAAGTTTGCCGCATATATAGGCAACGGACTTGACGCCCTTACACTCATTCTGCGTGCCTACAAGGAGATGGGTGTATTGAAGGATGGCGACGAGGTTATAGTGCCTGCCAATACCTACATTGCCACCATTCTCGCCATTACCGAGAACCGTCTCAAGCCGGTGCTTGTGGAGCCTCGATGGGACACCTTCCAGATAGACGATAGCCTTATCGAGCAAGCCATTACGCCCCGTACACGTGCCATAATGATAGTGCATCTGTACGGCCGTTGTGCCTATACCGAGCTTATTGGCGACATCTGCCGCCGCCACAACCTCAAGCTTATAGAAGACAATGCGCAGGCACACGGCTGCACCCACGGAGGCAGACGTACTGGCTCGCTTGGCG
>USCM01000255.1 GCA_900553155.1 uncultured Prevotella sp.
TGCTACAAGTGTGGCTTTGCTAAAGTCGTTAGACAGAGAGATAACACCCACTGTAGGAATGTCGTACATGTAGAACCAGTCTGGCTTGTTGCAGTATTGGCCTTTAAGCGTCAGGTCATTAATAGTGCTCTTGCCGGTATATTCTGCAGAGAGCAGGACCTTGTCGCCGCTAACTTCTATTTTGTTTGGAATGAAATAAGTCTCAGGAGCTAAGTAGTTTCCATTTACCATGTCTACTTCAGGAATTACAACCTTAGAAGCCACATATTCGCCTTCCTTGTTATACTTCACGATGAAGCCCGAAACCTGAGCAGTCTTACCATCCATACCGGTGATGTTCTCCTTTGCCTCGCCCTTGGCATTGAGGATTGCGACCTTGTCAGCGAATACACCTGCGGCATATACATTGCCCTCGGCATCATTGGTGATGGTAGTGATGGTTGCGGCACCCTTCAAGCCAGCAGCCCACTTCTTGTTTCCTGCCTTGTCGTACTTTGCGATGAAAGCACTTGTAGCGATTGGCTCAAGGTAGCTGTTTGCAAACTCAATATCCTTGGTATAAGTACCCGTAACAATGGAATTACCCTCATTGTCTATAGTCATGGCTGCGCCACGCTGCAAGTCGGTAGCCTTCTCGGTGGTTGTGAGGTTGGCTGTCCATGTAGGAGCTACATTCTCTGCATGAGCAACTATCGTTGCCAATGCCAACATAACGGAAAAAGTAAATCTTTTCATACGCGTTAAATTTAGAATAGTGAAATAAATATGAAATGCTTATTGGGTGGCGGAGGCTTGATGCCTCCGCTACTTAATTGTTCCAGTTTTCGATTTCCGGGTTAGCCTCTACAGCTTCGGTTGGGAATCGGAGAGTGTAACGAGAGTCGTTCTCGTTCAATGTATAGCTTGTGCCATCGTAGCTCTTGCTAAGTGCCGGACGAGTGGTGCGGCGCAGGTCGAACCAACGGTGTCCTTCAAAAGCAAGTTCTGCTGTGCGCTCGTTGTAGATAGCCTTCAGCAAGTCGGCCTTCTGCATATTGTCAAGTTCTTCTGCATATGTATTATACTTGACAGATACGTATCTCTTAGCCATAAGTTCCTTGAGGTAGGTGCGTGCCTCTGTCAGCTTCTCATCGGTTGCAGCATTGTCTTCAGCCAAGTTGGCAGCAGCCTCGGCAGCAATGAGGTATGCCTCAGCCGAACGGAAGCTGCAACGATAGCCGTCGTTGCCATTGGCGCCAAACTTGATAACGCTATAATTGCTTGCTGTTACTGCCTTGAAGTAGAGAGCCTTGCGCTTGTCACCAGTGCGATAGCTGTCGATAAGAGCATTGTTAGGCTCGCCAATCTTAACGTATCCAGAGGTCATAACCTGCTCAAGGGCAACGATGTTCTCCACCGACTTATAGTAGTTGGGCAGCACCTTTGATGTGGTAAGGTCCTCAAGAGCACCATGTTGCTCGATAATGGTCTTGGCTGCGTCAAGAGCGTTCTGCCAGTCGCCCTTGTAGAGATAAACCCTTGCCAATAGAGCGTCTGCCGAAATCTTGTTGAAGCGATATGTATAGCCCTCTTCCCAAGTGTCCTTAGTAAGGTGCTTCTTGGCATTGAGGAGGTCGTCTACCACCTGCTGGTATACCGTCTCAAGGCTACTGCATGACAGCACCGCATTGACGTCGGCCTTAAGCGAGAGAGGTATGCCACGTGTTGTGGCAGGGTTGCAGTGGGTGTAAGGCTCGGCATAGAGGTTAGCCAAAAGGAAGTGGCAGTAGGCCCTCATCATATAAGCCTCGCCCACCATCTGGTTGATCTCATCGGTTGTAGCCTCAGTTATGCTTGCCTGATGTTCGATGATGTAGTTGGCTATGTAGATAGCGTGATAGTAGCGGCGCCAGCCAAACGAGACTGTTGTGCTCTGCTGCTCGCCATCTTTCCAAGCCCAGACGTCGAAGTAGGAGTTTCTGTCCTCCTCTGATGTGGATGTGCTCAGTGTCATCTCATCGCCACGCAAGGTAGACAGTCCACGATCCTCCGGGAAGTTCTTATATTCGTAGGTAAGCAAGGCTCTGTATTCCTTGCCCGTCTTGGCTATAACCTTTCCGGTAGGTGTGATGTCGAGGAAGTCGTCGCAGCTGGTAAGTGTAAACACTGCCAACAGCATGGCTATGCCCATCAAATATATTCTTTTCATTGTCTTCTTTCTTTTGGAATTGTACATTCTTTACTTTCTAAAACTCTCGGGTCCAACTATTTAGAAGTTGACGTTCACACCAAAGATGAAGCTCTTAGGTATTGGCTGAGCGTACGGGTTGCCCATTGTCTCAGGGTCGAGATAGTTGTCGTAGTTGCTTGCTATCACGAATAGGTTGCGAGCCTCGAACGAGAGTGAGGCGCTCTTCAAGCCGATGTGGCTAACCCACTGTGTAGGAAGCTTGTAGCCCAGACGCAAACTCTGCAGACGTGCGTAGTTGCAGTTCTTTATCCATGTGTCGAGCATGCTGTAGAGATTGTACTCGTTGTACTGTGTGAACTCTCTCTCGCGACCTTTAGTTGTGCTAACCATCAGCGTGCTGAACTTGCCCTGAGTGTTCTCTGGAGTCCAACGATTGAGGATGTCGCGGTTCACGTTCAATCCACGGTCGTAGTTGGCTGGCGAGTAGCTTGGCTGCACTCTAACCTTCATGCCGAAGTTGAATGTGAAGTTGATGCCCAACTGCCAATTTTTGTAGTCGAAGGTATTGATGAAACCACCGGTCCACTTAGGGTCTGTGCTGCCCATATATGTATACAGATCGCGCTGTTCCTCTGCGGTAAGTGTGCTGGCACCATGCTTGTTGAGCTTAAGGAACTCGGTAGCTGTAACCTTCTCGCCGTCCTTGTTTACGAAGAGAGGATAGCCGTCGGCGTCAAGACCTGCTGTCTTGTAGGCAAAGAGAGCGCCAACGGGGCAGCCCTCGCGTCCTGGGTATGTAGCG
>USCM01000256.1 GCA_900553155.1 uncultured Prevotella sp.
GCGAGCGTATGCTTGAGGACGTCAAGCTTATGAAGCAGTTCAACGTCAACGCCGTGCGCACATGCCATTATCCTGACGACCCCGAATTCTACGACCTTTGCGACGAGTATGGTCTGTACGTTTGTGCCGAGGCTAACCAGGAGAGCCACGGCTTCTACTACGGCGAGGACGCTATCACCACAAAGGAGATATTCGCCCTGCCTATACTCGAACGCAACCAGCACAACGTGCAAAATCAGTTCAACCACCCGTCGGTTATCTACTGGTCGTTGGGCAACGAGACTGCCGACTCGAAGAACTTCACGGCTGCCAAGGACTGGATTAACAAGTACGACCCTTCTCGCCCCGTACATTGGGAGCGTGCCATTGAGGGGCCTAACACCGATATCTTTGCCGTGATGTACAACACACCAGAGGGCGTGGAGCAGTATTGCAAGGACGCATCGAAGAAGAAGCCGCTCATCATGTGCGAGTATGCTCATGCTATGGGCAACTCGGGTGGCGCTATGCACGAATATTGGGACCTCGTACGCAAGTATCCTATCAACCAAGGTGGCTTTATATGGGACTTCGTAGACCAGGGATTGCGTGCCAAGGACGATAAGGGCAACACCATATTCAAGTATGGTGGCGACTACAACTCGTACGACCCGTCGGACAACAACTTCTGCTGCAATGGCTTTATAAATGCCGACCGCACACCTACACCGCAGGCTTACGAGATAGGCTACTGGTATCAGAACTACTGGGTAGAGCCTGAGAATCTGCAGGACGGATGGATTGTCGTAAAGAACGAGAACTTCTTCCGCCCAGCCGACAACGTTTCGCTGTCGTGGGCAATAGTGGCAGACGGCATAGAATATCAGAACGGAACTATCGCCGACATCTCTATGCTTCCTGCACAGAAGCGCATGAGAATGGTGCTGCCATACAAGCTCGACCAATACAAGAACCAGAAGGACGTGATGCTAAACATCGAGTTCCGTCTGAAGAAGGACGAGGGACTGCTTAAGGCTGGCGACATCGTGGCTCATCAGCAGCTGCCTATACGCGAGTTTGCTGGCTCCGACCTTGCCGTAAATCCTGCCAAGACCAAGGCTGTGAAGCTTGCCGACAAGAAGAAGCAGCCGCAGATAACACTTGCTGCCGAGAACTTTGAGGTGCAGTTCGACCGTCAGAGCGGCTTCTTGTCAAAGTATGTGGTTGGCGGCAAGTCGCTCCTTGGCGAGGGAGGCTCGCTTAAGCCTAACTTCTGGCGTGCCGTGACCGATAACGATATGGGAGCACAGTCGCAGAAGGAGCTTAAGGCTTGGCGCACACCTGAGCTTAACCTTCGCTCTATCTCTGCCGACAAGAAGAGCAAGACCGTTACTGCCGTATACGATATGCCTACAGTAGAGTCGACCCTCACACTGACCTATCAGGCTGAGGAGGACGGCACACTCAACGTTACACAGCAGCTCAAGACCACTCCGGGTGCCAAGGTATCGGATATGTTGCGCTTCGGCATGGTGATGAATCTGCCTTACAACATAGACCAGTGTCAGTGGAACGGACGCGGACCGGTAGAGAACTACTCCGACCGCAAGCTATCTCAGAACGTGGGCATATACAAGTCGACAGCCGACGAGCTGTTCTTCCCGTATGTTCGTCCGCAGGAGACGGGTACAATGAGCGATCTCCGTTGGTGGAATCAGACCGACGGCGGCGGCTTCGGATTCCGCATCGAGAGCGACAAGCTGTTCTCTGCCTCTGCCCTTCACTACGACTTGCTGACATTGGACGAGGGCGAGGAGAAGCATCAGCGCCACTCGCAGTCGGTTGAGAAGTCGAAGTACACCAATATGTTCATCGACCTTGTTCAGGAGGGTGTCGGTGGTGTAAACAGCTGGGACGCCGACGGACGCGCCCGTAAGGGCCACCGTGTGGAATATAAGGACTATACCTTCAAGTTCCGCCTGTTGCCAAAGACAGTGTACTAATAGCTATAATAATTCCGTATCTTTGCAGCAACAATTATTAATGTTTTACTAATAAACTATTTTCAATGAAACACTTACTATTTATCGTAACACTGATGGTTGCGTTCCTTGGCAACGCACAGTTGTGTAAAGCAGACACCAGCGAAGATCCGACAAAGCAGGGTGTTATAACCACACCTCCAGCCGGAGAGGAGCGTCACTATTATTTAGACTTGCTCAACTACGACCCCTACGACAACAACTGGAGCTACTTGTCGGAGAACCATGTCGACATGACATTGGTGTTTGCAGCCAACAACGAGGTTTATATGCGCTGCCCATTGGGACGCTATCTCTTCCCCGCTTGGATTAAAGGTACATTGTCTGCCGACGGCAAGACGCTTACCGTAAAGAATGGCCAGACCGTGTATCACGCTCCTAACCATGATGTCGACTACATCTTCGTTAAGTCGGACACTGAAGGCAAGGGCGGCGAGAACAAGGGCAGCAACGATTTGTATGACGGCGACATCGTCTTCAACATCGACCAAGCCACTGGCGTTATCACCCCGGTAACAACAAAAGAGTGTCCCGACGTGGCTATCGTCAATAAGATGGACGTTGGAGAGATGTTCCAGCAGGGCCGCTACGTGAAGTATACTCCGGTGGAAACCATCGACAAGAACGTTACCTTCTACAAGATGTCTTACTACGACGTTAATGCCCTTCAACAAAAAGAGGCTTCTGTAAAGATAAGCGTTGAGGACGGAGGCAAGACCGTATACTTCAAGGGTCTGTATCCTAAGTATCCACAGGCTTGGGTCAAGGCAGAGGATCTGAAGGGCGATGGCATCTATTGGGTTGCTATAAATGTGTTGGATTACGACAAATACAGCGACTATCCATACTTCACATTGTGTTATGATATGCAGCCAGAAGAATCAAAAGCGCTCTTGTCGTTCCCTATAAAGTATAACAAAGCCGACGGCACCTAC
>USCM01000257.1 GCA_900553155.1 uncultured Prevotella sp.
CCCAAAGCTGCCGATATCGAGTTGGAGGCATGTCCGCACGTAAAGGTGTCGTACTCGCTCTCCTCCGGCGACGGGAACGGCCTTATGCCGTGAAGCTTTCGGTTGGTATGGAAGTTGTCCTTACGACCTGTCAGTATCTTATGGCCGTAAGCCTGATGGCCCACATCCCACACAATGCGGTCGTTGGGGGTGTTGAACACGTAGTGCAAGGCTACGGTAAGCTCAACCACTCCGAGCGACGATGCAAGGTGGCCTGGGTTCTCGGCAAGTTCCTCCACGATGTCGCGGCGCAGTTCGGCGCACAGTTGGGGCAACTGACCTACGTCCAGACGACGCAAGTCGCTTGGATACTGTATATTGTCTAAGAGTCCTAATTTGTCGTTGTTCATGAAACTATATTTGAGATTCGCCCACTGCCCCTGGCTTTATACGGCGACAGGGCAGATGCAATGTGCAAAGTTAATGCAAATGGTTGAAAGCACAAAAAATAACGATAGATATTTTGGTGTAATAAAATTGTAACGCTTGTGCAATATGTATGATGAACTTAATGTGTATCTTTGCAACATCATTATAAGGTAGACGCTATATCCTTATAAGATACAGGCAGAAACATATACATTATATAATAAGATGAAACAGAACCAGAGAATACTCGTTGTGGACGACGAACAGGACTTGCTCGAAATCCTTAAGTTCAATCTTGAGACCGAAGGCTACGAGGTGGCTACCGCCTCGTCGGCAGAGGAAGCGTTGCAAATGGACATTGCGTCGTTCGACCTGTTGCTGCTCGACGTGATGATGGGCGGCATGTCGGGCTTTGCCATGGCGCGCAAGCTTAAGGACAACCCTGCAACTACCAACGTACCCATTATCTTCCTCACTGCACGCGACACCGAGAACGACACCGTTACCGGATTCAACCTTGGCGCCGACGACTACATCTCCAAGCCTTTCTCGCTGCGTGAGGTTATGGTGAGGGTGCGTGCCGTGCTGCGCCGAACAGCCAACAATGTAGAGGAGGGCGAGCCACAGGTGCTGTCGTACCAGGGCATCGTTATGAACCTGGACAAGAAGACGGTCAGCATTGAGGGCGAGGATGTGCCGTTCACCAAGACCGAGTTTGAGCTGTTGCACCTTCTGCTAAACGAGCGCGGACGCGTGTTCTCACGCCAGGAGCTTATCGAGCGCATCTGGCCTAAGGACGTGCTGGTGCTCGACCGCACCGTGGACGTAAACATCACACGCCTTAGAAAGAAGATAGGACCCTTTGCCAAGTGCATCGTTACACGCCTTGGCTTTGGCTATTACTTTGACGCTTAACATTAAGAAGAACTATGCGAATATCCGTCGGAACCAAACTCTACCTCAGTGTATTGTCTGTATTCCTTGTCTTTGCCGTGGCTTTCATCGTCTTTCAGCAGACAAGAGAGAAGCAGTATAAGGTTGATACACTTAACCTGAAGCTTCAGAACTACAACTCGCGTATGGAGGAATACCTGCGCCTCTTCCCAGACTACTCGGAGGAGGCGCTGGATGCGTATGTCAAGTCGCACAATATGCCGCACCTTCGAGTTACGCTTATCACTCCCGACGGAAAGGTGAAGTACGACAGCAACCTGAAGAAGTATACCAATGTTGCCAATCATGCGTCGCGACCAGAGGTGGCAGCAGCCATACACAAGGGTGTTGGCTCTACCGTTGAGCGCAACAGCAAGACGCTAAGTGGCGACTTCTTCTACTCTGCCACCTACTTTGCCAACGACTCGCTCATCATCCGCACCGCCCTACCCTACACCAGCGACCTATCCAAATCGCTGCAAGCCGACCAGCACTACATCTGGTTTGCATTGGGTACCATAATGCTGCTAACCATCATCCTCTACCGATTTACACGTCGACTGGACGACAACATACAGAAGCTGCGCACCTTCGCAACACGTGCCGACCACGGCGAATCGCTTGAAACAGAAGACCTTGCAGGCTTTCCACCCGACGAACTTGGCGAGATTGCCGAGCGCATCATCAAGATATACAAGCGTCTGCAAACCACCCGACGCGAGCAGGATGTGCTCAAGCGACAGCTTACACAGAACATCGCACACGAGCTTAAGACCCCGGTGGCAAGCATACAGGGTTATCTTGAGACCATCCTCGAAAACCCCAACACAAGCGACGCTGCCCGCGATATGTTCCTTAAGCGTTGCTATGCGCAGAGCCAGCGCCTCACATCGCTGCTGCAGGACATCTCCACACTAAACCGTATGGACGACGCGCCCGAGATGATGGGCAACGAGGTGGTGAACATATCCGACACTGTGGCCAACATACAGAAGGAGACTGCCCTGCAACTTCAGCAGAAGCACATGGCTTTTGTCAACCACTTGCCAGACGGCATAGTGGTAAAGGGCAACCCGAGTCTGCTTTACAGCGTATTCCGCAACCTCACCGACAATGCCATCGCATACGCCGGAGAGAGCACAACAATTACCCTGTCTGCCAACCCAATCAACGAGGACAGCGAGGAGGCTGATGCTCCTAAGTGGCACTTCACCTTCAGCGACAACGGCGTTGGTGTTCCGGCAGAGCATCTGCCGCGCCTCTTCGAGCGCTTCTACCGTGTAGACAAGGGTCGCTCACGCAAGATGGGCGGCACAGGCCTGGGGCTTGCCATCGTCAAGAATGCCGTGATTCTGCATGGCGGAACGATTAGCGTGAATAACAACGAGGGTGGCGGATTGTGCTTTGAGTTCACGCTCTAACGGGATGTTTACGGCTCTGCCTTAATATGGAGCGATAGATATGTAAATTGCAGTTTATCGGGGAGGTTGGCGTGCTAATGTTCGTGTAATGAACGTATAATATATTGTTCGTATAATGGACGTATAATTTATAGCTCGTATAATGAACGTATAATCAGCCCATTAACGTCTATTACACGATAGAATATT
>USCM01000258.1 GCA_900553155.1 uncultured Prevotella sp.
TGTTGTAAAGAACCACTCATTTAGCGACGGCAATAAGCGCATAGCCGCAATGCTCTTCCTCTGGTTCTTGAACAACAACCATGTGCTGTATGCCGAAGACGGTCACAAGCGTATTGCCGACAACACCCTCGTTGCCCTAACGTTGATGATAGCCGAGAGCCGCACAGAGGAGAAGGATGTAATGGTGAAGGTTGTCGTGAATCTCATTAACAAAGAGAACCAATAGCATGAAAATATTAATAAAAATATTAGCTACCGCTTTATTGTCATATGCCATACTAATGTTATTGCTTGATGGCTTATTTGCATTCTTGTCTTTAAGTCCACAAACAAACATATGGGTTTTGATAGAGGAATCATTAATACCTTATTCCATCAGCATTGTTTCTATGCTATATTGCATTATTTGTATTTGGTTGCACTCTGTCAATTCTCGCAAATAAAGATAAACTAAATTTCCTGGTTTCAATCTACGTTTAGAATGATAACCAGGTTTTTTTTGTACCTTTGTCGCCGAAAAGCGCAACTACTGTATTGCAGTCTTTTCAAGGAGATTGTTTCAAGCGACGACAATATCATTATTTACATAAACGCAATGAAAAATTCTATTGAGAATCTCTACCAACTTGACGGTAGAGTGCCATTGGGAAAAGCTCTCCCATTCGGTTTACAGCACGTGCTAGCAATGTTTGTCAGCAACATCACACCAATCATTATTCTTGCTGCTGCCGTAGGGCTTGACAGCGCAATGAGTGCGACGCTTATACAGAACTGTATGGTGATAGCTGGCATCGGCACTCTGGTGCAGCTCTTTCCCGTATGGCGCGTTGGTTCGCGTCTGCCTATCGTTATGGGCATCTCGTTCACCTTCCTTTCGCTTGCCATCGGCATTGCCGGAACATACGGTATGGGCACGCTTATTGGCGCCGTTATCGTCGGTGGTCTTGTTGAGGGATTGCTCGGACTGTTTGTTAAGTACTGGATTAAGCTCATCCCGCACGTTGTGTCGGCAACCGTTGTTACGGCTATAGGCTTCTCGCTCCTGCCTATTGGTGCCAACTCGTTTGCCGGTGGTATGGGCGCACCCGACTTTGGTAGCATCAGTAATTGGATTGTAGGCTCTGTTACGCTTCTTGCTTGCCTCCTTTGCCAGATATTTGCAAAGGGATTCCTCCGCTCGCTCTCTGTACTTGTGGGTCTTGTTGTGGGCTATGTGCTGGCTTGCTTTATGGGAATGGTCAACTTCGACAGCTTGTCGGGCAAGTCAATCATTGCCCTTCCACGTTTGCTTCCGTTCACACCCGAGTTTAATATAGGCGCCATACTGTCTGTAGTGGCAGTGTATCTTGTGTCGGCAACCGAGACAATAGGCGACACTTCAGCCCTTTGCAACAGTGCCTTGAAGCGCGATCCAGATACAAAGGAGATGGGTTCGGCTATTTGCTGCGACGGCTTCGTAAGCTCAGTGTCGGGCTTGTTCGGTTGTACCCCAATCACATCGTTCAGTCAGAACGTAGGTCTTGCAGCCATATCGGGTGTTGTAAACCGCTTCACCATTGGTGTTGGAGCAGTTGTTATGATTATCGGTGGTGTGTTCCCGGTTATCGGTGCCGCCCTTACCACTATCCCTCAGGCAGTGCTTGTACAATCATGATGTTCGGCAGTATTCTGTTTGCCGGATTTGGTATGATGTCGCGTGCCGGATTTTCTCAGCGCAATATGGTTATCGTTAGCTTGTCGCTCAGTGTGGGCCTTGGCTTTACCCAAGCAACGGGTATGTTTGCCATCTTCCCTGAGATAGTGCGCACGGTGTTTGCCGAGAACTGCGTGGCAGTGGTGTTCCTCCTTGCCGTCATACTTAATCTTGTGCTGCCTAAGAAGTTGGTGGTAGAGTAAAGTGGGCATAAAATAAAAGCTATAAATATCAAAAGGTACAACAAAAAAGTAGCGGGGGCTGTACAGCCTCCGCTACTTTTTTGTTGTATCAATCAATGTGTTAGTTCTTACTTAACCATCTTCATAGCCTTAACACTGCCGTCAGCATAGCGTGTAAGCTTGATAGAGACACCCTTCTCGGCGTTAGGCATACGGCGACCAGAGAGGTCGTAGTATTCGATGGCCTTAACCTGGAGGTTGCCCTTGGTAGCAGAGATGCCCGTTACAACGGTGTCCTTGCCAGTGGCGATGTCGTACACGAGGCGATCGGAAACAAACTCTTCGCCGTCAACGGTGTATACCAACTCTACGCCGATAGTGCTCTTAGGAGCAGAAGCGTTCTTAAAGTAGATATAGCGCTTGCCCTCACTGCCAGTCACAATATGGTTGTTGTCGTTGTAAGAGAAAGGAATATCGGTGATGCTTTCTTCCTTAAGTCTTGGATATTCGGCACGTGTAAAGGTGTACTGCTTGTCGGAGGTCACGCCATCGATGATGACAAGCGGGTCGTTGCCGCCAAGAATTGATGTGGTGCCGCGCACACGCACGCTGTTGAGCATGGCCATGCGGTCGAGACCATTGGTGCCGACGTTCACGCCCGCCGTCTTGCCGTTGATGACGTCGAGGGCGTTGTTGACCATGCCTTTCTGCGAGTCGTTGACATCCGTCTCGGTGTTCTGAGCGGCCACAGCGCACGGCAAGGCGCGACATCCTTTAAAGAATCTCTTTTGAGGTTTTCGATTTAGATCCATAACAATTATTAGCTTGTCGGTTACAAAAAACGTTTTCTACGCATTTGCAAAAATATGAAAATATCTTAAACCGACAAAATTTCTTTAACACAAAAACTGCATTTTTTATCCCCCTAAACCTGCAAAAAATTCTTTATCTCCATAAACCTGCAAAATTTCTTTATCTCCCCCAAACCAACATTATTTGTCATGCTGAGACGATGACATGTCGCCAAAGAGGTCATGCTCCTTGCTCACGGTCAGCCGCATGTCGCTGAG
>USCM01000259.1 GCA_900553155.1 uncultured Prevotella sp.
AAAACTTACGAGGGCAATGTGCTTAAGGGTAAGCATAATGTAAGTGAAAATCGTTCGAGCCTGTTGCCACAAATAAATATAGGTGCAGGACTTAATGATAATTTTACTCCTCCTGTTTCTGTTACTGATGGCTCGGCATATGGCAAGCCTTATAATGTTACCAAGACTCTGCAATACAACTCTTCGGCAAGCATACAGTTGCAGATGCCGCTATATAGCCAAACAGCGCTAACGGCATTGAGCATCTCGAAGACGCTGGATCAGCTCAATACCCTGTCGTATGCTAAAGCCAAGGAAGACTTGATAGTGCAGATTAGTAAAATGTATTATCTTGCTCAGAATACCGAGGAACAGATAGGCATAATCAAGGATAACATCAAGCGATTGGAGGAATTGCGCGACATCACTCAGGCTTTCCACGACAACGATATGGCACTGGGAGTGGATGTGAAGCGTGTGAATGTGAATCTTGAGAACCTCAGCGTGCAGTATGATAATGCTAAGGCTATGCTTACACAGCAGTATAATATGCTGAAGTATGTTATCGACTATCCTGCCGACCAGGCTATTGCAGTGGAGAAAGCCGATATCGACAAGACGGATATGGCGGCGCTTACCGGACTGAACGAGAATCTGTATGAGCTTCAACTTCTGCGCACGCAGCAGACCTTGGCGGAGAAGCAGAAGAAGCTTGCCAAGGATGGTTATCTGCCTACGCTTGCATTGACTGGCCATTGGACATACGCTGCGTATACCGACCAGTTTAAGAATTGGTTTCATTCGGGCGAATCGAACCATTGGTATAAGTCGAACGGTATAGGCATATCTTTGCGTATTCCGGTATTCGACGGATTTGAGAAGCGCTCGAAGATAAGAAAGGCGCAGATTGATATAGACAATGCCAAGCTGTCGTACGAGAATGCGTTGAAGGGTATGCAGACACAATATGCCAACGCTGTGAACGACCTTGCCAACAACCAACGCAACTTCAGTAAGCAGCGCGACAACTACCTGCTTGCAGAGGATGTGTATAAGGTGACGAGCGATAGATACCGCGAGGGCATCGCCTCGATGACAGAGGTGTTGCAGGACGAAATGAGTATGAGTGATGCGCAGAACAATTATCTTACGGCTCATTTCAATTATCAGGTGTCTAACTTGACGCTGCTGAAACTGACAGGAGAGTTGGAAAAACTCACGAAGTGAGTTTTTCTGAATTAGGAGTTTTGAATTAGGAATTAGGAGTTGTTCTCGGCTTCGCCTGCGATTGGGAATTCTTATAATACAAGCAAGGTTAAATAACAATAAAGGCATATATAAAATGGAAACAAATAACACAAATAATACAAGCAATACAAGTGCTAATAACAATACAAGCAATAACGAGGTAAATAATAACGAGAATGGCAGTAAGTCGACACACGAGCTTACAGCCAAGCAGCTTAAGCGCCAGCGTATACGCCAGTTGGTTGTGAGCCTTATAGGTGTGGCTATACTCGTGTGGGGAATTGTGAAGATAGCCTGTATGTTTATGGACTACAAGAGCAACGAGAAGAGCGACGACGCGCAGGTGGAGCAGTATATCTCGCCAGTGAATATGCGTGCCTCGGGATATATCAAGAAGATATACTTCAAGGAGCATCAAGACGTGAAGAAGGGCGACACGCTGCTGGTTCTTGACGACCGCGAGTATCGTATACGTGTGATGGAGGCTGAGGCTGCATTGAAGGATGCTATGGCTGGAGCCAACGTTGTGGACGCTTCGCTGCAGACCACACAGACATCGGCTACTGTATACGAGGCTTCGATTGCCGAGATAGAGATTCGTCTTGCTAAGCTCGACAAGGACCGTCAGCGCTACCAGAACCTTGTGGCACGCAACGCTGCAACGCCTATACAGCTCGAACAGATTGAGACCGAATACAACGCAACAAAGAAGAAGCTCGACGCCGTGCGCCGCCAACAGAAAGCTGCCTACTCGGGTGTGAACGAGGTACAGACACGCAAGAAGAACACAGCCGCTGCCATCGAGCGTGCTCAGGCTGCGTTGGAGATGGCTAAGCTCAACCTCTCTTACTGCGTGGTTACGGCTCCTTGCGACGGCAAGCTTGGTAGACGTGCCTTGGAGGAGGGACAGCTGGTTAATGCCGCACAGACCATTACCTACATTATGCCCGACACACAGAAGTGGGTTATAGCCAACTATAAGGAAACACAGGTGGAGCATCTGTATGTAGGACAGAAGGTGATAATGACAGTAGACGCTTTTGAGGGCAAGGAGTTCCAGGGCAGAATAACGGCAATATCCGGAGCCACTGGCTCGAAATACTCTCTCGTACCCACAGACAACTCGGCAGGCAATTTCGTAAAGATACAGCAGCGTGTGCCGGTGCGCATCGAGTTTGAGGGAATATCTAAGGAAGACAACGAAAAGTTGGCTGCCGGAATGATGGTCGTAGTAAAGGCTCAACTTAAGTAATGACACAAGCAGAGATATATACGGCGGTGCCGGAGCATCTGCCTAAGAATTTTCCGTTCTATAACTGGGTGCCAAAGCCCCTTGGCATAGCCTTTCTCGTTATACTTTTCATACCTATCATGACGGTAAGCGGTGCCTACACCGTCAACAGTAGTGAGATGGTGGGTGGGCTTGGCATTCAGTCGGAACATATTGCCTTCATTAGCTTCGTAACGTCGATAGGTATGGCTGCATTCTCACCATTCTTCTATTCGTTGGTGAGTGTGCGTCGACAAAAGTTGATGTCGTTGGTTGGCTTCTCGCTGTTGGCTGTGCAGAGCTATATCTGTGCCAATACCGATAGCCTGTTTATCTTGGCTCTCAACAGCCTTATAATGGGCTTTGTGCGACAGATAGCATCCGAAAAGTACGAGGCTGGCGAACGACAGACAGTCATCGA
>USCM01000260.1 GCA_900553155.1 uncultured Prevotella sp.
AGTAACCATTAAAGAAGAAGATAAAGAAACTGATGCCGGATACTTCCAATCAGCCGGATACACCAACATTTGGGAAGAATAAAGTAACAAACATCTAATTTATAACTATTTATTAAAAACCAAAAATTATGAAACAAATTTTACTCAGCCTTGCTATGATCATGACAGCAGGCGGTGCTTTTGCACAGGACGTAGACGTTACACCTTCTAAGTACAAGTATGCTGACAAGGAAGTAGGTCAGGAACTTATTGACGGTTTCGTTCATGGTTCTAACATCGCAGCTCCATGCGACAAACTTATCGAAGAGAAATACAACAATGGTTTGTTCTATGTCGCTGGTGGTCAGTATGACAACCCAAAACAGCCATACGCCAAGGATCTTCAGGCAGGTACATCTATCGTTGACCTCGGTGGCGAGGTAGGCAAGGTGCTCTGCATCAATGGTAAAAATTCAAAGTTCAACGAGAATTACAATGTGAAATTCCCACAGTGCACAGGTACACTCAACTGGTTCAACTTCAACTGGTTTATGGATCCCAAGAACACACCTACTATTAGTGGTAAAGAAGTAAGCGATGCTACCCGCAACATCCGCGTACGTGTAGTGCTCAACGTTTACTCTAACAAACCAGACGAGGCAGCGGGCGAGATTATCAGCTCTGCTTATATGGTATCAAACCAGGGCAATGTGATGCCAGCTAAATCAAATGAAGCTACAGGTGCTAAAATTACAACTGGTGAGTTTATCAAAACTTTTGATGATGGCACACCCGAAGAGGGACCTAACGGTGATTACGTATACGATCCTACAAAGTGGATGGTTTACGAGTGGGATACATATTGCCCAACACCTGTTGACGAACAGACTGGTGTGCCTTTGCGTCTGAAGATGGAGATGAAAGCTCCCAACCTTGCAGGAAGCACAGTATTCATCAAGGAGGTTTCTTTCACAAAGCTCGGAGCAGACGCTAAGCGTATCGAAGGCAATAAGCGCAGCAAGACCTTCCAGACTCTTAAGCCAGCTGTAGCTACCGGCATCAACAGCATCAACGCTTCTGCATCTAACGGTGTTAAGGAGATTTACACTCTTAATGGCACACGCGTAAACGCTGGCACACAGCTTGGTCAGGGTCTCTACATCATTAAGGAAGGTGGCAAGACCACAAAGATGGTTATCAAGTAAATCGTAACATTATAAACATTGATTGTTAATAACAAACTATAATGACAAGGAAACTTAAGAGTATGCCCAAACTAACGTAATCTAACCATAAGATAATGTTAATACGGCATACCCTTAGGTTTCCTTATTTTATAAAACCTACTATATTTACTGCAAATGAAGAAATCTTTAATACCGTCGTTGCTGCTGCTTTCTGCACTATCTGCCAACGCCCAGGTAGACAACTACAGCTTGCGTCTTGCACAAGGTGCAACCGTAAAGTGCGGCTTAATGACAGAGATGAATTCGCTCAGCGAGTATACCGTACAGCTTTGGCTCAACCCTACCAAGTGGACAAAGGGAGCAACACTGCTGTCGGTGGGCGACAATATAGAGCTTAAGCTTGATGCCGAGGGTACAATAAAGGCTAAGCTCGGCTCGGCTGAAGCAACCATAACCAACGCCGACCTTAAGGCTAGCAGTTGGAACCAGCTTACAATCGTTGTAAAGGACGGACAATGCACAGCACTTGTCAACGGCAAGAACGCTTACGAGGCAAAGGGCAACTATGCCATGCCTGCCGATTGCGGCGAGCTTACACTTGGCGGCAACTTCGAGGGACGCCTCGACGAGGTGCGCCTGTGGTCGACAGCACTTGGCAGCGAACGCAACTATTACATCAACAACACCCTTAACAAGTGGGCACCCGAAGCCAGCAACCTCTTGGTTTACTACAAGTTCGACCAGAATCTCTGCCAGGACATCGTCGACTATAAGCCCCTCTTCGACACCACTGTACAGTACAACCACCACGCTGCTATGCCCGTAGGTGCCACTCGCGAAAAGGTAACCGACAACCCACGCTTGCCTTATCTGCTTGCTGGTGCTTATCTCAACAACACTCGCTTCTTCGATCGTGGCGTAAAGGCAGACCAGTATCTGCTTGCCAACGACATCATCATCCTCGGCATAAAGAGCTACAGCGACGGCCACCTCGAGTATGCCAGTCCATGCAACCACGCCACACTCAACAACTGCAAGTGGCTAAAGGAGTTTGAGGGACGCACTGGCGTTGTATCGCTCGACGGCACTGGCTCTATAACCACCACCAAGAATGTGCTTAAACCCCAGCGCGACAAATACGGCAATTCTAAGTATACATTCGAGACTTGGCTCTACCTCGACGAGTGGACTGAAGGTGCCTACATCATACGCAAGCAAAGCGAAGACGGCACCAAGGGTTTCGCTATCTCTCTCGGCAAAGAGGACACCAAGCAGGTTATCGTAACCGTAAACGGCAAGAAGTTTGTCAATACCCGCAGTATGCCTGTAGGCAAGTGGGTTCACTTTGGCGTAACCGTTTATGACGGTGGTACTGTAGGCAAGACATTTATGTTCTCATACGACGGCAAAGGCAAATTTGGTGCCGACAAACTGTCGGACGACTCTCAGGTATATACACCAACTGGTGCCGACGACTGCGTAGCCATTATCGGCGAGAACCTTCATGGCAAGCTCGACGGCACAGCTACATGGAACCGCAGCTTCAGTATCGACGACCTCAAGAACCACATGAACGGCTTGCCAATGCCGGCTATCGGCAAGGTACAAACCGCCGAGGTTATTGCAGCCGCTGAGAGCTACTACACATTCGACCGTGAGGACAACCTCGGCTTCGACTCTTACTCGCAGGACCACTGGCTTGAGATGATTAAGGACGTGTTCAAAGGCTACCGCGGTGCACAGATACGCAT
>USCM01000261.1 GCA_900553155.1 uncultured Prevotella sp.
GTGTAACAAGGAAGGCGTTGGCGGCAAGTCCGTCGGCAGCCAGTCCGCTGCCCGCATTGAATCCGAACCATCCCAGCCACAAGAACGATGTGCCCATAAATACTATCGTAACGTTGTGAGGCAGAATGGGGTGACCCTTCTTATAGTCGTCGCGCTGCCCAATCATAAGACACATAATGAGGGCAGATATACCGGCATTGATGTGCACCACGGTGCCACCGGCAAAGTCGAGCGCACCCATCTCCTGCAAGAATCCGCCTCCCCAAACCCAGTGGGCCATGGGAAAATAGGCTATGATGACCCACAGGATGATGAACACCATATAGCCCTTGAACTTTATGCGCTCGGCAAAGGCACCGAGGATAAGCGCCGGGGTGATGAGGGCAAACATACACTGGAACATGGCGAACGTAAGCTCGGGTATGCCGGTAGACGTAACGCTGTTGACGGTTACACCCTTGAGGAAAGCCTTGTCGAGTCCGCCCATAAAGAACCAAGCCCATGAGCCGCTCTCCTTAAATCCGGTGCCAAACGCCCAGGTGTAGCCTATAGCCACCCAAAGCAAAGATACCACGCCCACGATGAGCATTGTCTGCATTATCACGCTAAGCACATTCTTCTGTCTTACCAGTCCGCCGTAGAACAGAGCTATACCCGGTATGCTCATAAGGAGCACCAATATGGTTGCCATTATCATCCAGGCAGTGTTGCCGGTGTTTAAAACGGGGGTGTATGCTGATAGTAGTATACTTGTCATATCTTTACCATTTACATTATTGCGTGTTACTAACGTTTCCTTTTATATCATCACGGGGTGCTAACGTTCCTGCTCTGCGTTATACAATGCGATATCGCCTCTCTCTCCTGTGCGTATGCGTATAGCGTCTTCTATAGGTATAATGAATATTCTGCCATCGCCAATCTCGCCCGTTTGAGCCGCTTTAAGTATAGCATTGACGGCACGCTCAACATTCTTGTCGCGCACAACGAGCGATACAAGGATGCGCTCTATGGAGCTGGTGTCGTACACTATGCCACGATAGATACGGTCCTGGCGTGCCTTGCCGATGCCACGCACGTCGTAATAAGAGAACCACTCGATGTCGGCTGCAAGCAAAGCCTGCTTTACATCTTCAAATCTCGACTTGCGAATGATAGCTTCAATCTTCTTCATACAACTTTCTTTTTATTGGTTATTACTACCTTTTTGGTTTCCTTTTGTTATCTTGACGATGCAAAATTACAACAAAAAGAAACACAAAAGGAAATATATCTAACTTTTTATCAATAATTATTTATATCGGATTTCATTCTGACATCTATGTCGTTGTAAAACCAAACAGATTGAAAGCAAATTCCAAGAAAATGCTTACAAATTGAAACTTAATGATAATTAACCACAAATAATGCAACAGTTTTTATTGCTTATTACGCAAATAGTTGTAATTTTGCAATCGTAAAAAGCAAATAGATAATCGTTAAGGTAAAAAGATAAACAAAATGGCAAGGTCGGTTAAGTTCACCAAAATGCACGGAGCCGGCAATGATTATATATATGTGGATACGCAGCAATATGACATTGCCAACCCGTCGGAAGCTTCAATAGCTTGGAGCAAGTATCATACAGGGATAGGCAGCGATGGGCTCGTGCTCATAGGCAAGCCCTATGGAGGGGTGGAAGCCGACTTCTCCATGCGCATATTCAACGCCGACGGATCTGAGGCTATGATGTGCGGCAATGCGTCGCGCTGCATAGGCAAGTATCTGTACGAGAAGGGACTGACCGACAAAACGTCCATACGTCTGCAAACTCTGTCTGGCGTAAAGACGCTGGAGCTGCACCTCGACATATATAATAAGGTGGAGAGCGTTACGGTGGACATGCTTGCTCCGGTGTTTCACAACCCGGCACAATACGACGAGACGTGCGGCGACGAGCTTACAGCCGAGTTTCGCACATTCCGTGGAACATTCGTATCGATGGGCAATCCACACTTTGTGTGCTTTGTAGACGATATCGAAACACTCGACATCAGCCGTTATGGTTCGATAATGGAGCGCGACGCAGCCTTCCCAGAGCGTTGCAACATAGAGTTTGCCCAAGTAATGCCCAACGGCAACATACGCACCAGAGTATGGGAGCGGGGCAGCGGGATAACAATGGCTTGCGGCACCGGAGCCTGCGCCACAGCCGTGGCGGCAGCGCTTACGGGCAGAGCCACACGCAAGAGCAACATCGCCATGGACGGCGGAACGTTGCATATAGAATGGAACGAGAACGACGGACACGTGTATATGACGGGGCCGGCGGCTTTCGTATTCGAAGGAGAAATAGAGTTGTCCTAATTTGAACTTTGAGTTTAAACACCACACCAACCGGCAAAGCCAATAACTCAAAATTCAAAATTCAAAAATCAACATTTAATATATGGCCTTAGTAAACGAACACTTTCTGAAGCTGTCGAACAATTATCTGTTTGCAGACATCGCCAAGAAGGTTAATGCCTTCAAGGTTTCGCACCCCCAAGTACGAGTAATAAGCCTCGGCATTGGAGACGTAACACAACCCCTTTGCCCGGCAGTGATAGAGGCAATGCACGAAGCCGTGGACGAGATGGCTCGAAAAGCCACATTCAGGGGATACGGACCCGAACGCGGATACGACTTTCTGCGCGAAGCGATAGTTAAGAACGACTTTGCACCGCGCGGCATACACCTCGACATTAACGAGATATTCGTGAACGACGGTGCCAAGAGCGACACCGGAAACATCGGCGAGATAGTGCGATGGGACAACTCAATAGGTGTTACCGACCCTATCTACCCGGTATATATCGACTCTAACGTGATGTGCGGACGAGCCGGAGTGCTTGAGAGCGGCAGATGGAGCAACGTGAACTATATGCCGTGCACC
>USCM01000262.1 GCA_900553155.1 uncultured Prevotella sp.
TTCCTGTAGAGCTTGGCGTTGAGAAAGAGCTTGGCATTACCAAGAAGGATATCGACAACAAGGCATCAGAGAAGTATATCTCTACAGAGGATTACAACCACAAGTGCCGTGAGAATGTGATGATGTTTACTGCCGAGTGGCGTAAGCTTACAGAGGAGATGGGCTATTTTGTCGACCTCGACCATCCATATATTACATACGACAACAAGTATATCGAGACATTGTGGTGGCTCCTCAAGCAGCTCTACAACAAGGGCCTGCTTTATAAGGGCTATACAATCCAGCCTTATTCGCCAGGTGCTGGTACCGGTCTGTCGTCTCACGAGCTCAACCAGCCAGGTTGCTATCGTGATGTCAAGGACCTCACAGCTACAGTGCAGTTCCTCATCAAGGACCCTAAGGCAGAGTGGACAAAGTGGGGTAAGCCTTATTTCGTGGCTTGGACCACAACACCTTGGACCTTGCCTTCTAACGTGGCGCTCTGCGTTGGACCGAAGATTGATTATGTTTCGGTAGAGACATACAACCTCTATAGCGGCGAGCCAATGACACTTGTTATGGCAGAGAATCTTGTTAAGGCTTACTTGAAGCCTGAGCAGGAGTGTACAGAGGGCGAGCTTGCTCCGTTTGACAAGGAGAAGAAGCAGTGTCCATGGCGCATCACAGACCACTTCAAGGGTACAGAGCTTGAGGGTATGCACTACGAGCAGCTTATGCCATGGGTTAAGCCATGCGAGAAGGTGGACGACTTCGCACCTAAGTTTGTCGTCGAGTATGCAGCCGCTCACTCCGAGAAGGTGTTCACAAGCGAGGACGGACGCGACAAGTTCGTCGAGATGGAGAGCGAAGCTTTCCGTGTAATCCTCGGCGACTACGTTACAACCGATGATGGTACGGGTATCGTACACATCGCTCCTACATTTGGTGCCGACGACGCCAAGGTTGCCAAGGATGCCAATATCCCTGCTCTATACCTTATAAATAAGAAGGGCGAGACACGTCCAATGGTCGACCTTCAGGGTAAGTTCTATCTTATCGACGAGCTTGACAGCAACTTTGTCAAGGCTTGTGTTGACAATGAGAAGTACGGCCACCACGCTGGCGACTACGTCAAGAATGCCTATGACCCACAGTTCAACAAGGACGGTGTATGGGACAAGAAGGCTTCAGACAAGGCAGAAGACCTCAACGTTGTACTTTGCTACGAACTCAAGCAGGAAGGCAAGGCCTTCAAGACAGAGAAGCACGTACACAACTATCCTCACTGCTGGCGTACCGACAAGCCAATTCTCTACTATCCGCTCGACAGCTGGTTCATTAAGGACACAGCACGCAAGGAGCGCATGGTAGAACTTAATAAGACCATCAACTGGCAGCCAGAGTCTACCGGTACAGGACGCTTTGGCAACTGGCTCGAGAACCTCAACGACTGGAACCTCTCGCGCTCTCGTTTCTGGGGAACACCGCTGCCTATCTGGCGCGACGAGAACCGTGGCGAGAAGTGCATCGGCTCTCTTGAAGAGCTTTATGCAGAGATCGAGAAGTCGGTAGCTGTAGGTGTTATGAAGAGCAATCCGATGAAGGACAAGGGCTTTGTACCGGGCGACTACTCTAAGGAGAACTACGACCGCATCGACCTCCATCGTCCTTATGTAGACTATATCGTTCTCGTAAACGACGAGGGCAAGCCTATGTACCGCGAGGCCGACCTTATCGATGTATGGTTCGATTCTGGCTCTATGCCTTACGCACAGCTCCACTATCCGTTTGAGGGCGAGATGTCGCGTGGCACCGAGGAAGACCGCAAGGCTCTTATCAACAGCCAGTACGAGGGCTTCGCTATAGCACCTAAGTTCTATCCAGCCGACTTTAT
The DNA here is from genome assembly GCA_900553155.1 of uncultured Prevotella sp. Taxonomy (GTDB): domain Bacteria; phylum Bacteroidota; class Bacteroidia; order Bacteroidales; family Bacteroidaceae; genus Prevotella. The sequence continues at coordinate 1,874 of USCM01000262.1, forward strand.
AAACGAGGGTGTCGACCAGACACGTGGATGGTTCTTCACATTGCACGCCATCGCTACAATGGTGTTCGATTCGGTGGCATTCAAGAACGTTATCTCTTCAGGTCTCGTGCTCGATGCCAAGGGCAACAAGATGTCTAAGCACTTAGGCAACGCCGTCAATCCGTTTGAGCAGATAGAGAAGTACGGAGCCGATGCTGTGCGCTTCTATATGATGACCAACTCGGAGCCTTGGGACAACCTTAAGTACGACGAGAAGGGTGTAGACGAGGTTCGCCGCAAGTTCTTCGGTACATTATATAATACATACTCGTTCTTCTCGGGCTATGCCAATGTCGACGCATTCGACAACGAGGCAGCTCAGGTGCCTGTAGCAGAGCGTCCGGAGATTGACCGTTGGGTGCTCTCTGTACTCAACACTCTCGTTAAGGGTGTGCAGAAGGAGATGGAGGGTTACGACCCGACACGTGCCGGCCGCCTTATCGAGGACTTCGTCAACAACGACCTCTCTAACTGGTATGTTCGCTTGAACCGCAAACGCTTCTGGGGTAAGGAGATGTCGCAGGACAAGCTTGCCGCTTATCAGACACTTTATACATGTCTTACTACAGTGGCTAAGCTCCTCGCACCATTCGCACCGTTCTTCGCCGACCAGCTCTTCTGCGACCTTGGAGCCGCACAACTTGAGGGCACAACATCTGTACACCTCGCCAAGTTCCCAGTGGTAGACGAGCAGCTTATCGACAACGAACTTGAGGAGCGTATGGGTATGGCACAGAAGATAACCTCTATGGTTCACGCTCTGCGTAAGAAGGTGAACATCGCCGTACGTCAGCCGCTTCAGGCTATAATGATACCTGCTGTGGACGACGAGCAGCGCCGCCACATAGAGGCAGTTAAGGACCTCATCCTCTCAGAGGTGAACGTCAAGGAACTGCGCTTCGTTGAGGGCTCTGGTGTGTTGGTTAAGAAGGTAAAGTGCAACTTCCGTACAATGGGTAAGAAGTTTGGCAAGCTTATGAAGGGCATCGCCGCCGCAATGTC
>USCM01000263.1 GCA_900553155.1 uncultured Prevotella sp.
AAGGGACACGCATTCGGCGAGCACTACGCTGTACGCTGGAGCCACGTAGACCCACGCGACGGCCAGAACGTATGGCTTGACAAGAACGGCAACTATACAAAGAAGTATGACGAGAACGACCGCGTGCTCTTGGGCAAGGGTTTCAAAGCACCTTGGGAGGGCAGTCTTATGACAACTCTTTCATGGAAGGGCTTGCAGCTTGACGTTCAGTTTAACGGTATGTTCGAACGTTATCTTTTGAACAACGAGCGTTGGTTTACAGAGAACCCCCGCTTTGCAACGCAGATGAACCAGCGCAAGGAAATGGCTACCATCTGGACAAAGCCGGGCGACGTAACAAAGATAGCGGCAGCTAACGCCGAGTATCAATTTGACACACACTTGATTGAGAACGCTTCGTTTGTACGTCTTAAGATGTTGCAGCTGTCTTACAACCTGCCACAGTCGATACTCAGACCTACACAGTTCATCAAGGATGCCAAGGTTTACGTTGTAGGACGAAACCTCCTCACCTTTACTGACTATAAGGGACTCGACCCGGAGGTTGACAGCTACTCGTCTGTAACCAACTATCCTAACACACGTCAGTACTCAATCGGTGTTCAGCTTACATTCTAAAACTATTAAAGATAAGAAAGATGAAAAATAAATATTTAATGATCGCTGCCATGGCAGCCGTCATGGGAATGTCGTCATGCGAAATGGACAAGACCCCATACGACTCTCTGGTCGATACAGAAGCGCTGCAAACAGTCACCGACTTTAAGAACATTCGAACTGGTATATATTCAGGCTTACGCTCGAGCATTGGCGGAACGTTCTACAATACGACAGAAATACAGTCGGGCTACTTCAACGCCGTGTCTGGATTTACTAATACGTATGGTGATATGTACTACTGGAACTTCAACTCGCAGAGCCAGGACTTCGACGGAATCTACGGCAGCTACCAAGCCATCATTTCTCGTGCCAACTACATTATCGACGGCTACGACAAGTGCAGCTTTGCCGACAAGGAGCAGTTTACTGACGACGTGATGAAGAACACGATAAACCCGGTAAAGGGCGAGGCTTACTTTGCACGTGCTTATGCCATCTTTATGCTGTCGCAATACTTCAGCCCGGCTTACAGCGAGACTACAGCCAACCAGCCCAATACAGGTGTGTCTTACAGCCTGACATACGCTCCGTCGTCAAACCAGAGTTCATATCCAGGACGCAACACATTGGCTGAGACATACCAGCGCGTGAGCGACGACCTCGACGATGCCGCAAAGCTCGTTGTTGCACAGGGCGAGGCAAGTTCAGCATATATAACACAGGATGCCATCAACGCTCTGCGTGCACGTATGGAGCTGAACAGAGGCAACTATAAGAAAGCTGCCGATATAGCCAAGGACCTTATCAAAGGCGAAAACTACGCACTTGCTGCCGACAAGGCAGACCTTGAGGACATCTTCTACAAAGATGGCGGTATGGAGACTATCCTGCAGTTGGTAAGCACAAGCGCAAGCGAGCTTCCTTTAAGCACAGGAAGCAACTTTCAAAGTCCGGAGAAAGGCAAGAGTCCAGACTACGTTCCAACAAAGGCTCTTATGGACCTTTATTCGAACAACGACTATCGCTTGCCAGTGTACTTCAACCATGTTGATATAAGCACACCAGATGGCGCATCGGCATCGGTATATGCCCTCAACAAGTATCCAGACCATGGCGGTCTTTACGAAAAGTATGGTTCAAGCGCACGCTTTAAGGCAGAGCCTAAGCTGTTCCGTATCGCTGAGATGTATCTCATTGCTGCCGAGGGTTACGCAATGTCTGACGACTTGGTAAGCGCTTCGAAATATCTCAACGAGTTGCAGGAGAACCGTATTAAGGGTTTCACAGATGTGACATACACAAGCAAGGAAGACATAATGGCTGAGATTAAGAACGAGCGTGCACGCGAGTTCGTAGGCGAGGGCATGCACCTCTTCGACCTCAAACGTTGGCACGAGGGCGTAAAGCGCGGCACACCGCAGGATCTCAGCATCTGCCTCCTTCCTGGAGAAAACACAACAGAGCTTGACAAGCCTGCCGACTCTTACCTTATGACATGGCCTATCCCACGCCATGAGCTTGACACAAACCCACAAGTCAAGCAGAATCCAGGCTACAACAAGTAAAGTAGTTCAACAGTTTATCAACCCCGTGCTTCCGTCGTACAAACCGACGGAAGCACAGAAATAAAACATAAGAAATGAAAATCATGAAATATTTTAAGCTATTCATGTTGCTGTTGGTTGCTTGCACATTTGCTGCCTGCTCTGACGACGACAACAACAACACCAATGGCGAGACAACTGTAAGCTTCGCCAGCGCAACTCTCAAATTAAAGGAGAGTGCAGGTCTTGTAAATATCCCTATCAAGGTAGAAGGCGCACGCAATGGCGATGTGTCTGTTGTGGTTAAGGCCGAAGAGGTGGGCGAGTCGCCTGCTGTTGAGGACAAGCACTATATCATCACCTCAAAGTCGGTTCGTGTAAAGGCAGACGAAGAGACAAGCGCAACCCTCAACATTGAGACCAAGATTGTCGACGACGACGAAATCAATACCGACCGTACCTTTAAGCTTACTATCGTGTCGGCTAATGGTGCTAAGATAGGCGAGAATTCGTCTGTGCTTGTTACCATACGCGACAACGAGAATGCTTTCTATGAGCAGTTCTTCGGTACATGGGAAATAACAGGCTACTCGCTTCCTGCAGCCGCTGGCGAAGCAGCTCCTGAATTTAAAGCTACTGTAAAAATCACCGGCGAACAAGATGATGACGCACCCAACTACAACAATATCCTTACAGCAACATCTACGAACTTCTTTGATTTTGGTC
>USCM01000264.1 GCA_900553155.1 uncultured Prevotella sp.
TTCGTCAATGAAACTTACAGTTATATACGGAGCCTTGTGCATTACTTCCAATGCCCACCCACTATCCATTGCTCTTGATTCTTTTCTCATTTTTATCCAATTAATTTGATGATCTGTTTATCCGAAGCATCTGGCAGGATTTCTTTCAGATGCTCGAAAATCCTCTGGTAAGATTCCTGGGGAGTTCGGTTGCATTGACAAGCCTCCCTGCCATAGAGATCTTCGGGAGTATTGAGCAGCGACCATCCCCAGCCATATTCATGATTGTGCTTGTCACGAGGATAGATGAAATCCTCGGTCACGATGTAAGTCGCCATTTCCAGTCGGGTGAGATAACCGTCAAACTTGCTTCTCATTCCCTTGCCCGTGAAACCGCAGGCTGCCCGAAGTTCTCTCGTGATGAGACTGCCGGTAGATTGAAGCGTGCTGAGAATGGCTCCTTCTATCGATTCTTCATCCGGACGAGGGTATTTGCTTCTTCTGTAGTTACAGAAGTCCGGCCACCATTCCTGGCTGATGAATCCTGCTTTCTTGTTAAAGAACTTTCCGTACATACACGGCATTTCCTGCACAATTTCGCCCTTCCATTTCCATAGCGGCCAGTCCCAACCGCCTTCAGGAAATGTTACATAACCGCAGTCATCTGTCACGATGTCTTCGGCAGAGAATCCTTCAATGCCGCTATCGAGGAGGGGGAGGAAGCCGATTTTCTGAATCAGCTCCATCATGCCTGTTGCTGAATATACTTCTGGAAAATTCATGTTCATCTATCTTTATCCGTTGAACTTAAATAATCTTGATGTTATATCTGTCTTCTTATGTATCGTGCCAGTCCGTAAACATATCTGCGGCAGCCTGGGCGATATATTGTTGTTTTTGTGGTTTTATGATTCAAAGGTACTTAAAACGGAGTGAAAAACAGCCTGTTGTTTAAAGAAAAATCGTTAAATTTGCAATTTCCTTGCATCTGCAATGCCGGGCATGGCGTTGTGGATGTGCATGAAATCAACAATAAATAACAATATATAATGTCAGAAAAACTAACAAAGGACGCGATAGACCTTAGAACGCTTAGTATTCCGCGCCTCTTCGGGCGTTATTTCCTTCCGACACTGTTTGGTATGCTCTGCATATCGGCAATGACAGCCATTGATGGCATATTTGTGGGTCATGTAGTAGGAGCCAACGGCATTGCTGCTATAAATATATGTGTGCCAATATTTATGGTGGTTACCGGGTTGGGTTTGATGACGGGAGCTGGCTGTTCGGTTGTTGCGTCCATACACATGTCGCAACTAAAGATAAAGGCAGCCCGTATCAATGTAACGCAGGCATGGATATTTGCCACAATGGTTATTATTGCAATGATAATTCCTGTTATGTTCTTCCCGTCGGCGGTAGGACGTATGCTTGGATCGTCGGATGCTCTGTTGCCTTTGGTACGAGAGTATATGCTTGGTTTTATGCCGGGCGAGTTGTTTGGTGTGTGGGCGGTATTGCTATTGTTTGTCATACGTCTTGACGGCAGTCCGCGACTGGCAATGTGGTGCAACGTAGTATCGGCAATAGCCAATATCTTTCTCGATTGGTATATGATAGTATACATGGGGTGGGGACTGTTTGGCGCAGCCATTGCCTCTTCGTTGAGTATGGCCATTGGTGGCATTATTGCTGTATGGTATATGTGCTTTGCAGCTTGTCAGTTGAGGCCAATACGTCTTAAGTGGAGTCGCCGTTCGTTGCTGTATTTCATACGCAATATTGGTTATCAATGCACAATAGGTATGTCGGCACTTGTGGGCGAGTGTACAATGGCTGTGCTTGCGCTTATTGGCAATTATGTCTTTGGCTCTTATCTGGGCGACCCCGGTATAGGTGCCTTTGGCATAGTTTGCTACTACACACCCTTTGTATATATGATAGGCAATGCCGTGGCACAGTCGGCACAACCCATAATAAGCTTCAATTATGGCAGTGGCGACAACTGTCGTGTGCAATCCACATTGCGTGTGGCACTGCTTGCGGCTGTTGTATGTGGCGGTTTGGTAAGTGCAGCATTTGTGTTCTTTCCCTATCAGCTTGTCGAATTGTTTATCAATACCAGCGAGGCTGCCTTTCCGCTTGCCGTTAAGGGTTTTCCGCTGATGGCAACGGCGTTTGTGTTCTTCATCGTTAATCTTACGCTTATAGGCTATTATCAAAGTGTGGAGCGTGTGCGTTCGGCAATGGCGTTTGCCCTGTTGCGAGGTGTCTTCTTCCTTGTGCCTTGCTTCTTGGTGCTGCCGCTGTGGTTTGACGAAACGGGCATTTGGCTTGCCCTTGGTATGTCGGAGATGCTTACTACATTAAGTATTTTTATTTTTAACCCCTCATTCTATCACTTTTTAGGGCGAATGATGAGGTAATGTGTTGAGACACAATAAGGTAGGGGAGTGATTGGTTATGTTTAGGGGGCTCAACCTATCATGGACCTGTCACTTATCTTACACACATTGTCGCTAAGGCTTAATTGGTTGGTCATTAAGGCTTAGTTGGTTGGTCATTAAGGCTTAGTTGGTTGGTCATCAAGGCTTAATTGGTTGGTCAGTAAGTCATAGTTGAAAAGTCAGCAAGATTTTTGTGATGATTTAGTGATACTTCAGTGATAGGTAACAGCCGCTTGCCGATACCTATCACTGCTACAACTGCATTGATATCAATGCTTTACGGCGTTTTGTGCCGTAAAAAGTGATAGAATGAGGGGTTAAAAAACAAAAAACAAAAAGAGGAGTGAAGCGGTGTTGCTTTACTCCTCTTTATAATAATGTGTGTGAGATAAGTGAC
>USCM01000265.1 GCA_900553155.1 uncultured Prevotella sp.
AACAACTATGGCACCATTAAATGGCAGACATCTACCGACGGAACCACTTGGACCGACATAGCAGGAGCCAATGCCACAGCCTATACCTTCCAACCACAAAAAGACACATGGATTCGTGTCGTCGTAAACGGCGACAAAGCTTGCAAGCCTATCATCAAGACATATCTCGTTAAGACCGCTACCTTCAGCGTCACCAACATCGAGACCACCGCAAGCACCGCCACATTTGAGATATCGGGCCTCAACGTGCCCAAATCAGAAATTACCGAGTGGGGATTCTGCCACAACTACAACGGATTGAGCCGTACATACAGAAATATGTATAGCCAGCGTGGCGGCAACACGCTGCCCGACGGCGACACTTTCGAACTTACATGCGACCGTCTGCAACCCAACCAGAAGCATTCTGTACGCGTCTACTTCAAGACACGTGGCGGCTCTACAATATATGGACCGTCTAAGATAGTAAGCACACTGCCCGGCATCGAGTGGTCGTCAGAGAATTGGGAGATTGGCAAGACCGCCGTAACAATGCGTTTCCGCGTATCTGGCTACAGCGGCAACATACCGACAATGAAGCTGCTCTTCGGCACGAATGGCAATATGAAGAGCTATACACCGACCTCGGAGGGCAACGGACTCTGGTCGGCGAAGATTGAAGGTCTGCAACCTGCAACCAGCTATGAGGCTCAACTCACAGCCGATGTCGACGGCGACGAGCAGACCATAACCAAGACCGTGCGCACCTGGACCGACTACTCTACCTATAATGTCGACCCAACTGTCAAGCCTGTATCGCACAAGATAGTGTGGAACAGAAACGACCGCATACAATTATCACCCGACAACATCCAAGCCGAATACCCACGCTTGCAGCGAGTATCGGCCGACTCCATACTCCTTACCTATCACGGAGGCGACGGCACCGCCGTCAACACAGACCATTGGCAGGACATCTATCTGCAACGTTCTACCGACAATGGCGCCACATGGTCTACACCAGAGAAGCTTATGGACCACACCAAGCGTATGTCTAACGACGCTTATGGCTGGCACCGCTTTGCCGACCCTACATTCACACGTCTTAAAAACGGCTGGATCTTGATGCAGTTCATTGGCAATGCCAACCCCGAGACCAACAACAACTGCCAGGTCTTCGTATGTATAAGCAAGGACGGCGGCAACACTTGGGGCAACCCCATTACCGTAGGACGCGGCCGTACATGGGAGCCTCAGATTGTGCAGCTGCCTGGCGGCGAACTCGAGTTGCTCGTATCGAGCGAGGCTTATTGGTGGGACAATCAGCGCAACAACCTCTTCCAAGAAATTCTCTGCTCGCGCTCTACCGACAACGGCGAAACCTGGACCACCTTCAAACGTGCCAGCTACAACCCAGGCAAGCGCGACGGCATGCCGGTACCGGTTGTAATGCAGGGCAACAAGGGCATTCTCTACTCTATAGAGAGCATCAACAGCAACGAGAATCCGTCGCTTATATGGCGTGCTCTCGACGGCGAATGGGATGCCAACGACTGGGACGGCAAGTACGACGACAACCGTTGGGTAGCCGAACCTATACGTGGCGGATGCGCCCCGTTTGCCATGCAGATACCCACTGGCGAGATTGTAGTCATGGGACACCTCGGACAAAGCGGCAACACATGGCAGACCAACCGCAGCCAAGTGTGCATAGGCGACAATACCGGCCACAACTTCAAGTATCGCACCATGCCCTTCTCGTCGCTGCCTTACGGCGAAGGCGCCTACTACAGCTCTTTCTTCCTCAAGGATACCGACACTATATGGCTCGCCATATCGCACAGCTACTACTCGGGCAACGACTGCAAGAAGAATGTCGTTGAGTATATAGAAGGCAAGATTGTTGAAGACTGAATAATAACACGTCTCTAAACCTATAGAGACACTAAGCATACAGAATAATGAATAAATTTTTGGTTAAGGGTTTGTTAGTCTCTACTCTGCTGTCATTGGCTGGCGTTGTTGCCGCCAATGCACAGTGGAGTGAACAAGGCAACAAGATCAAGACACAATGGGCAGCCCAAGTGTCGCCAAACAATATATCAACCGAATATCCCCGTCCTATCATGCAGCGCAACCGCTGGCAGAGCTTGGACGGCCTGTGGAACTACTCTATACGCCGACGTGGAGCTGCCAACATGGGCAATGCCGACGGCAAGATACTTGTTCCGTTCGCTGTCGAGTCGAGCCTGTCTGGAGTTATGAAGACCGTTGGCAAAGACCAGGAACTATGGTATAGCCGCTCGTTCGAAATCCCTGCCGACTGGCAGTCGGACCACATCCTGCTTCATTTTGGTGCTGTCGACTGGCAAGCCGATGTCTACATCAACGACATACGCATTGGTTCGCACCGCGGAGGCTACGCCCCGTTCAGCCTCGACATTACACCATATATAGACAATGCCAAGCAGCAACAGAACATAACCATACGTGTGTTCGACCCAACTACCGACGGCTATCAGCCCGTTGGCAAGCAGAAGTCTAAGCCCGAAGGTATATGGTACACACCTGTTACGGGCATCTGGCAAACAGTATGGATTGAGCCGGTAGCCGCCCACCACATCACAGCCCTTAACACTGTAAGCGATTTTCGACAAAACCACCGCGCTCGGCTTTATCGGCAACGACATAAGCAAGTCATAATCGGCGCAGCCGAACATAATTCTCGACGTGCCGACGGTCAGAAACAAGACCACTATAATATAAAGGCATATCGTCACGGCAAGCGCTTTGTATTTT
>USCM01000266.1 GCA_900553155.1 uncultured Prevotella sp.
AGACTTTGACAACCGACACTATCGTTGCCAACTCTCGTTTCTTCGACAACGACGTTAAGAAGGTTCCTACAACCGCTCTTACTGTTGGTGTAGGCACTGTGATGGCTGCTCGTGAGGTTATGATTCTTTGTAATGGCCACAACAAGACACGCGCTCTGCAGGCTGCTGTTGAGGGACCGGTTACACAGATGTGGACAATCTCTGTTCTTCAGCTTCACCAGCACGGTATCATCGTAGCCGACGAGGCTGCTACTGAGGAGCTCAAGGTTGGAACATATCGTTACTTCAAGGACATCGAGAAGAACAACCTCTAATCCATTCTTCATAAACGAGAATATATGCAAAACGCATTAAACATAAAGCGAATCTCAGCTGCCTCGGTAGGGGCGGTTGAGATTTGTCGTTTGTTGGACGAGGCTAAGGTAGACTTCGTCCCGGTTGACAGCCATTGTTGGGCTGCCGAGTTTCCTTACAAACCTAAGATGGAGGTGCGTGCAGCGCACAACGGCAACCAGCTGCTTGTAAACTATCGTGTTACAGAAGAGTGTGTGCGTGCCGTTGCACCGCACGACGACGGCAATGTGTGGGAAGACTCGTGCTGCGAGCTGTTCCTCTCGCCTGTAGCCGACGGCACCTATTATAATATAGAGTGCAATGCGGCAGGTACATTGCTCATTGGTTTTGGTGCCGGACGTGCCGACCGCAAGCGCGCTGCTATGGAGGTGCTCGACACTGTGGACCGTTGGACATCTATGGGACGTGCTCCTTTTGCCAATATTGAGGGCGAACGTACATGGCAGCTCTGCCTTGCTATCCCTGCTTCGGCTTTCTTTGCGCACAATGTGCAGTCGTTTGACGGCTTGAGTGTCAAGGGCAATGTGTACAAGTGTGGCGATATGTTGCCGCATCCTCACTTCCTCTCGCTCTTCCCGATAGACATTCCGAAGCCCGACTTCCACCGCCCCGACTTCTTCGGCAGCGTGGTGTTCGAGTAAGTGTATGATATCAACAAAAAAGTTGCAACCTCATATAATAATGAGATTGCAACTTTTTGTTTATCCTTATACAAGGTCACTTATTTGTACAAGTATCTCTTGATACTCTTCTTCGGAGTCTTCTCAAACTCTTCGCGCATAATCTCTATTGCCGACAGACGGCAGTAGGGAGGCTGTGTAGCGTTGAGTTCTTGGCGGTTCTGCTCCATGATGTTCTCCAAGTCGGCATCGTTGAGGCGCATTGTGGCAGCTTCGTCGTAGTCGGGATGAACCAGACCAACGAGCTTCTCGCCACGCTGTACAACGACACTCTCGTTCACCATAGCCAATGAGTTGAGCTTATCCTCAATCTCCTCAGGGTAGATGTTCTGACCCGAAGCTCCGAGCAGCATATTCTTTGAGCGTCCCTTGATAAAGACGTTGCCGTCGGCATCCATCAGTCCGAGGTCGCCGGTGTGGTACCAACCCTCCTCGTCGAGAGCCTGAGCTGTAGCCTCCTCGTTCTTGAAGTAGCCGAGCATAACGTTCAAGCCACGTGCAAGAATCTCGCCCGGAACATTCTCTGGGTCTGGCGAGTCGATCTTAACCTCCATGTGTACAACCGGCTTGCCGCACGAACCAGGTACAAACTCCTGATAGTCGGCATAGCAGATGATAGGCGCACACTCTGTAGCACCATAGCCAACGGTATATGGGAACTCTATGCGCTTCAAGAACTGCTCAACCTCCTGGTTGAAGGCAGCGCCGCCAACGATAATCTCGTAGAAGTTGCCGCCGAAGGCATTTACCACCTGCTGGCGTATCTTCTCATTCACCTTCTTGCTTACGATAGGCATGTTAAGGAGCAGACGCATACGGTTGTTCTGTATCTTCGGGAACACCTTCTTGCGTATAATCTTCTCGATAACGAGAGGTACGGCAATGATGATGGCTGGCTTAACCTCTGCAAAGGCAGCAGCGATGATTGCCGGCGACGGCACACGTGTGAGGTAGAAGACGTGGCAACCAATTAGGAACTCAAAGAGAAACTCGAATGCCATACCATACATGTGTGCCATAGGCAGTATGCTGATGACGTTGGCGCCCTTCTTAATCTTCTTGCCGATAACAGCCATGGCAAAGTCGTAGTTGCTCCACAATGCGCGGTAGGGTATCATTACGCCCTTAGAGAAGCCCGTTGTGCCGCTTGTATAGTTGATAAGCGCCAGTTCTTCCGAGCTTTCTTCGCGGTGATAGTGTACATGTTCTTTGCGGAAATACTTAGGATACTTCTTGCCGAACATCTCGTTGAGGTGCTCGCGTGCGTATGTCAGCTTGTCCGTGCGTGATATCACGAGCGAGTAGTCGGGTATGTAGATGATGCCTTCGAGATTAGGCATCTTTGTCTGGTCGATTATAGTAGCCACATAGTCGCCCACAAACAGAAGCTTAGCCTCGCTGTGGTTCACGATGTTGTGTATTTTGTCGGCAGTAAACTCGTGCAGAATAGGCACAGCCACAGCACCGTAGGTTAGAGTGGCGAGGAAAGCCACAGCCCAACTTGCGCTGTTGCGTCCGCACAATGCAATCTTGTCGCCCTTCACAACACCGCTGCTTTCAAACATAATGTGAAGCTTCTCTATCTTGCGTGCCACATCGTGATATTGCAGTGTCGCTCCCTTAAAGTCGGTAAGAGCATCCTTGTCCCAGTTGTCAATGATGCTCTTTTCTATAAGCGAATTAAAACTCGGTATTTCCATTCTTTTTTGTTTGTTTTAGATGTGAGGTGTTTCTTTTATTTGTA
>USCM01000267.1 GCA_900553155.1 uncultured Prevotella sp.
AAAACAAAATGATAAGAAAACTCTTTGCCTTGGTGCTCTTTATGCTGTGCACCAACCTCTTTGCCGCCACCAATACCTATGTGCCACAGAAACGAGAGTTTCGTGGGGCATGGATTCAGTGTGTCAACGGACAATTTATAGGTATGTCGACACAAAAGATGCAGCAAACCCTAATCTATCAGCTTGACGAACTGCAGAAGGATGGTGTCAACGCCATATTCTTTCAGGTGCGTGCCGAGTGTGACGCTCTGTACAAGAGCGACCTTGAGCCGTGGAGCCGATTCCTCACCGGACAGCAGGGCAAGGCTCCCTCGCCCTACTGGGACCCCTTGCTGTGGATGATAGACGAGTGTCATAAGCGTGGCATGGAGCTGCATGCTTGGCTCAACCCTTACCGCGCAAAGACCAAGACCACGGCTGTGCTCGACCCCAACCATGTGGCTATGAAGCGTCCGGGTTCTGTTTTCCCGTACGACGGACTCTTTATCCTCAACCCCGGACAGCCCGAGAACCGCAAGTATATAATAAATGTGGTCAATGATATAGTGTCGCGCTACGATGTGGACGGCATACACATGGACGACTATTTCTATCCCTATCCGGTGGCTGGCGTGCCTATTCCAGACGACCGCGAGTTTAGATACAACAGCAACGGCATACGCGACCGTGGCGACTGGCGCCGCGACAACGTCAACATCTTTATTAAAGAATGTGGCGAGAGCATACATCGTATAAAGCCTTGGGTTAAGTTTGGTATTTCACCCTTTGGCATCTACCGCAACAAGCGAGCCGGGGTAGAGGTGGGCAGCGCAACCAATGGCACCCAAAACTATGACGACCTTTATGCCGATGTATTGTTGTGGGTAAACAACGGATGGATAGACTATTGTGTGCCGCAGCTCTACTGGCAGATAGGACATAAGGCTGCCGACTATAAAACGCTTATAGAATGGTGGAACAGATATGCCTCTAAGCGTCCGCTGTATATCGGCGAGGACGTTGAACGTACGGTTAAGTTTGCCGACCCCGACAATCCCAACAGCAATCAGATGCCTGCCAAGTTTGCCCTTCACCAGCAACTGCCTTACGTCAAGGGCACCGTTCTATGGTATGCCAAGGCAGCTGTGGACAATGTGGGCAATTACGGCACGATGCTGCGTCAGCGTTATTGGCGCTATCCAGCCCTTCAGCCACGTATGCCTTTCATCGACTCGAAGGCTCCGAAGAAGCCCCGTAAATTGGCTGATGTATGGACTGCCGACGGACCAGTGCTCTTCTGGACCAAGCCTAAGGCCAAGAAGTGGAGCGACGAGGCTACTAAGTTCGTTGTATACCGCTTTGAGAAGGGTGAGAAGATAAACCTCAACGACCCTTCTAAGATAATGGCCATAACCCACGAAACTATGTATCGCTTGCCTTATGAGGGCGGATTGAAGAAGTATACATACGTCGTTACTTCGCTCGACCGTCTTAGCAATGAGAGCAAGGGGGCAAAAAAGAAGATTAGCCTTTAATAATTAGGTGAATATTCATTATAGCATAGCGCTATGAAAAGGGCAAACGTATTTTATTACGCAGCTTTTGTCCTTTTCATAGCGCTATTTTTTTTATCTGTTAGGTAAGTAAGTTTGCCATATTGTTTGTTTTTTTCTTCAGTCTATAACTAATGTAAACTGCAAACAAAGGTTAAATATATGCCTAATATTGTTAGTTTTATAGTACTATGTATTGCATAGTACTTAGATTATACCTACATTTGCAATCGAAAACATATACTAACGCATTTAAAACCGAAAGCAATGAATATAGACAACGCTAAATCGCAGATGCGTAAGGGAATGCTTGAGTATTGCATAATGCTGTTGCTGCGCCATCGTGCAGCCTATGCCAGCGATATCATAGCCAACTTGAAGGAGGCGGAGCTGATAGTGGTGGAGGGAACGCTCTATCCTCTGCTCACGCGCCTGAAGAAGGATGGATTGCTCGGCTATGAGTGGCAGGAGTCAACACAAGGTCCCCCGCGCAAATACTATTCCCTTACACCCGATGGTGAGGCTACGCTTAGCGAACTCGACAAGGCGTGGCAGGAGATAGCCCACACCGTAAACGTATTAAAGAATATAAAACCGAAAGAATAACTCTTAAATCTGAATGAAATTATGAAGAAGAACATCAACATAAACCTCTTCGGTACGCTCTATGCCATCGACGAGGACGCTTGCACACTTCTTGAGAACTATCTCGAAAACATGCGCAGCTATTTTGCCAAGCGTGATGGAGGCGACGAGATATTCGACGACGTTGAGCATCGTGTGGCAGAACATCTGTGGAGTTTGAAGGAGAATGGCATGACTGCCATCGACATCGATACCGTGAAGCAGATTATCAGCAGCATAGGCAATCCCGACGAAATGGAGAGTGGGGTGGAAGAAGTTGCTGATTCTAAGATAGAAGAAACTTCTGACGCAGAAACCGACAGCGAGGATAAAGACCAAAACGAAGGCAACGGCCAAAACGAAGGCAAACGTCACGACCAAAACCAAAGATATTCCAATACTTCCAACGATACCGACAGCAACACAACAGCCGAAGAAACTATTGGCGGAAAATGGATCGACCGTGTGCTGCATCACGTAAGCACCCATCGTTTCTATCGCGACGGCAAGGACAAGATAGGTGGTGGAGTTATCTCCGGATTGTGTCATTATTGTGGTGGTGGCGACATCGTTGTATGGCGAGTAGGCATAGTTCTGTTCCTTTTAGCG
>USCM01000268.1 GCA_900553155.1 uncultured Prevotella sp.
GCTGGATGACAGCGTTGTACTCCTGACCTGTACCCGGAAGGAATCCAGGAACGTCAACAAGCGAAACGATTGGAATGTTGAAGGCATCGCAGAAACGAACGAAACGTGCTGCCTTGCGGCTTGCGTTTACGTCGAGCACACCAGCATAAGCTGCTGGCTGGTTGGCTACGATACCAACGCTCTGACCATTGAAACGTGCAAAGCCGATGATGATGTTCTTGGCAAACTTAGGCTGAATCTCAAAGAACTCGCCGTTGTCTGTAACAGCACCAATAACCTTGTACATATCGTATGCCTTGTTGGGGTCGTCTGGTATAATCTCGTTAAGAGAATCCTCCATACGGTTGATTGGGTCGTTGCACTCAACACGTGGAGCCTCCTCGGTGTTGTTGCTCGGGATGAATGAGAGCAAGCTCTTAATCATCTCAATAGCCTCCTCCTCTGTCTTGGCTGCAAAATGGGTAACACCACTCTTTGTAGCGTGTACAGAAGCACCGCCAAGATGCTCGGCGTCGATATCCTCGCCAGTTACGGTCTTAACAACCTTAGGACCTGTGAGGAACATATAAGAGGTCTGCTCCTTCATGATGATGAAGTCGGTAAGGGCCGGAGAATAAACGGCACCACCGGCGCACGGACCCATAATGGCAGAAATCTGTGGGACAACACCCGACGCAAGGATATTGCGCTCGAATATCTCGCCATATCCAGCCAAAGCGCAGATACCCTCCTGGATACGTGCACCACCAGAGTCGTTCATGCAGATAACAGGTGCGCCCATTGTCATAGCCATATCCATTACCTTGCAAATCTTCTGTGCCATTGTCTCAGAAAGCGAGCCACCATTTACGGTGAAGTCCTGAGCATATACATATACCAATCGGCCTGCTATAGTTGCGCTACCGGCAACAACACCATCACCATAATAGTGCTTCTTCTCCATACCGAAGTTTGTGCAACGATGCTTCTTGAACATGTCATACTCCTCAAACGAGCCTTCGTCGACAAGCATTTCAATACGTTCACGTGCAGTGTATTTGCCGCGTGCATGCTGCTTCTCAATAGCCTTTTCGCCACCGCCAAGACGAGCCTGCTCGCGTTTTGCGACCAATTCCTTGATTTTTTCTACTTGTTTGCTCATATTTAAATATATGTGTTTATAATATTATCAAGATTTCGTATTAACCCATAATACGCTGCAAAAGTACGAAAAAATCGTCAAAGACTGAAACGATTATAACTATTTAATGCTTATGAAACGTAATAAAGGGTCTTTTACAATCCTATATCATACTTGCGTCCACAAACGACAGCGGAAGCAAGTCCTTGGCTGATGCTATGCAATACACACCACACTTGCCGTACAACAAGATGCGTATAGGGGTTTTATAGCGGTCCTCAACACCCAGAATAACCTGGCGGCAAGCCCCGCATGGAGTAACAGGCTCGTCGAGCAAGCCGTTGTCGTTGCGTGCTGCGATGGCAAGTGTAGTTATTGCTTGGTCGGGATGATTGGCCTGTGCCGCGAAGATAGCGGTGCGCTCGGCGCATAGGCTTGACGGAAAAGCAGCGTTCTCCTGATTGGCGCCTATCATGATATTGCCATTGGCAAGACGTATTGCAGCACCTACATAGAAGTGGCTGTATTCGGCATACGAGTTCTCCGTAGCCTTGAGAGCGCGCTCCACAAGCTCGCGGTCGTTGTCACTGAGTTCGTCAAGCTGGCAATGCTCGATATTGATGTTGATGTTGATTTGCTTCATATTAGAGTTCGGTTTATCTGTTTTGTTAGTAAATATTATGTTATTCTTCTTTCTTTACATATTCGTATGCCCCCATGTCGGGCTTCTCGTCGCGAAGTATGCCGTCGTGATCGGTCTTTGCAGACGTTGCCGCATTGGCACAATCGATAGCAGCCGACTCCTTACGAAGGTGAAAGTCGTACTTCTGCATATCGCCGTCGACAAGCACAAAATGCTTTATGCCATAGCTTACGGTGTCCTTTACGTCCTCAAAAATGCAGTCGACAAAGTAGTCTTGCTCCTCGCTGTCGTCGCCCACCTCTGGTGTTCGGATGATACAATTATTAAACTCATAGTTGAACTCGTTGGCATCGCTGTCCTGCGGTTTGCCTCCCATCATCTCGTCATTGGCATATCCGGTGATGATAGAGTTGCTGCACTTGAACGACACGAGCGGATATGTCAGTGCCGAGAAGTTGAGCGCAGCTGCACGCATTCCGTCAAACGGATAGAACTGGGCTATGGTAGAGTTGTTCACCACGACATCGCCACCTTCAACATCCAGACAGTTGTATAGGGCGTTGGACAACTGACAGTTCTCAATCGTTACCTTCGAGTCGATTATGCGCAGGGCATAACCCTGGCAGTTGTGTATGGTAGAGTTGGATATGGCGAGCGAAAGGCGGTCTACTCCAGACGAGTCTACCTGCACACCATTAAACGAGCTGTGTATATCGGTATAATCAATGACATTGTCGAACGACTCCTTGCCAAAACGCACACCCTGCCATTGTCCGCTTACACGGTCGTATGGCAGATAGTCGAACATTCGGTCAAGTCGGTCGCCACGCAGCACAATAGGCTCTGTCGAAGTTCCCTTGCACAGCAAGTTGCCCTCAACATCCAATCCGGCATCGTTATGAAAGAATATAGTAGAACCCGGAGCTATAGTCAGAGTAGCCCCATCGCTTACCTTCACCATGCCATATACCACAAGCGGCTTGTCTAC
>USCM01000269.1 GCA_900553155.1 uncultured Prevotella sp.
TCCAGTGTACATACAGCTCGGTTCTACTGACAGCATACAGCACGTTGTATACACCATTATTTCGGGCGATAAGATTATAGAAGAAGGCAGAGCCGACCTACACAACGAGCTTCGCACACGTGCTATAAGCTATAAGGAAGAGTGGGGCGATGGTGTCACCCTGTCTGTGGCTTGGGTAAAGAATGGTAAGAGCTACAAGCATACTGCCAGCATAAAGCGTCCTTTGCCGGACACCGGTCTTAACTTAAAGTGGACCACATTCCGCGACCGTCTTATTCCGGGACAGCGCGAAACATGGACGCTCAATATCACACACACTGACGGTACACCTGCCCGTGCACAGCTTCTTGCCACTATGTACGATAAGTCGCTTGACCAGCTACGCAGTCATCACATCTCGTTCAGCCTACCGGTATATGTCAATGTGCCTTTGTTGTCGTGGAAGGGTGTAAACCCCCACAATGTCTATGCTTACAGCGAAGCCCCGATGCGATTCCTCAACGAGCGCTCTCTCGACTTCAGTCGCTTCTGTTATCAGTCTTTGTATACCAATTATGGCGAGGTGTTGAAGGCTAAGGAATTACTGTCTGTGTCTCGTCCTATGTATGTACGTGGTAATGCTGCATCACGAAAGGACAAGAATAAGGTATCCGCAGGTGTTTTTGATACCGATCGCGTAGCCGATGAAGATGTTTCAGTCAATACTTCTCGGATGTCCCCGTCGGCAGGTTCTGCCGGTAACAACAGCTCAAAGCCTGTGCTTACAGAGCAGGTTCGCGAGAATCTTGAGGAGACAGCTTTCTTCTATCCGGGCTTGGTTAGCGACGAAAAGGGCAATGTATCTATCCGCTTCACGCTGCCCGAGAGTGTCACAACGTGGCAGCTATATGGCTTGGCGCACGATGCCCAGATGAACAGCGGCACGATATCAGCCACATCTGTAGCCAAGAAGACGGTTATGGTGCAGCCTAATGTTCCACGCTTTGTACGTTCAACCGACAGCGGAGTGCTTTCGGCACGCATCTCTAACACGTCAGACCAGCAGGTTAATGGCACGGCACGACTATCGTTTATCAACCCCGAGACAGGCAGGGAAGTATACCATACCGACCGCAAGTTTGTGGTTAAGGCAGGCGAAACCACAGCAGCCAACTTCGATTTTGATATGTCGAAGATTAAGAACGACGGATTGCTGATATGCCGTATCGTAGCTTCGGGTCGTGGATATAGCGACGGCGAACAACACTATCTGCCTGTTCTGCCCAACCGCGAGTTGGTTACCAATACCTTTGCGTTCACACAGAACGAGCCAGGCACGCTGCATATCGACCTCAAGAACCTCTTTGCTGTAAACGATAAGAGCAACAAGCTAACTGTGGAGTATACCAACTCGCCTGCTTGGATTATGATTCAGGCTCTGCCTTCGATGGTTACTCCTGACGGCGACAATGCCATCTCGCTCGCCACAGCATATTATGCCAACTCTATCGGACGCCACTTGATGCAGTCGACACCTGTCATCAAGCAGACAATGGAGTTGTGGAAGAAGGAGGATGCGTCGCAGAATGGTGGCTCAACCTTGCAAAGCGCGTTGCAGAAGAACGAGAGTCTGAAGCAGATTGTGCTTGCCGAGACACCGTGGTTGCTTGATGCCGACCGCGAGTCGGAGCAGAAGCAGCAGCTGATGGGCTACTTCAACGAGTCGCAAATAGGCTACCGTCTTGTCGACAATCTCTCCCGTCTGTCTCGTTTGCAGAACGCCGACGGCTCCTTTGCCTGGTGGAAGGGCATGCAAGGCTCGCCTTATATCACGATGTCGGTGCTCCAGACACTTACCCGTCTCAACCGTATGGTGGGCGAACAGGCGGACACAAAGAACCTCATCAGCGCCGCATTTGCCTATATGGACAAGCAGATGGCACGTGAGGTTAAGGACATGAAGAAGACTGAGAGCGAGGGCAAGCTTAAGAATGTGCGTCCAAGCGAGCTTGCCGTGCAGTATCTATATGCCTCTACGCTTGCCGGACGAGAGATGAAGTCGGCTACAAAGCACAACTTCGACTACCTTATCTCGCGTCTTGCGACACATAACACCGCCTTCTCTATCTATGGCAAGGCAGTGTCGGCTGTGGTTCTTGCGGGCAACAATCACCGCAAGCAGGCTGCCGACTTGCTCGAAAGCGTGCGTCAGTACACTGTATACAAGGAGGATATGGGCCGCTATTTCGACACACCGAAGGCCCTCTACTCTTGGTTCGACTATCGCATACCGTCGCAGGTGGCTGCCATCGAGGCACTGAAGGCATTGCAGCCAACCGACACCAAGACCATATCGGAGATGCAACGCTGGCTGCTGCAGGCAAAGCGCACACTGGCTTGGGACACTCCGTTCAACTCGGTCAACGCCGTTTATGCCTTCCTTGAGGGCAATGTGGCTTCGCTCACTGCTAACGCAGAGCAGCCTGCTGTGTTTAAGGTCAATGGACAGAAGGTAGATATGCCTAAAGCTACAGCCGGTTTGGGTTATGTCAAGACCTCCAAGACGGGCGACAATATGCGCTCGCTCGCCGTTGAGAAGACCTCTACAGGTACCTCGTGGGGTGCAGCCTATGCCCAGTTTATGCAGCCTACATCCGATGTAGCCGATGCGGCAATGGGTATGAAGGTGCAGCGCGAGGTGCTTAAGGAAGGCTCAAAGCTTGCCAACAGCAATGTGCAGCTTAAGGTAGGCGACCGTATAAC
>USCM01000270.1 GCA_900553155.1 uncultured Prevotella sp.
TTTTTCGTTGGCTATATTGTCATTAACAACCTTAAGAGCCTGTTCGAGCCACTGTTCGTCTATAGTGTTGACGGTGAGCTTGGGAGGCTCTATTTTTTTTGCCGCTTTGTATCGGGCTATCATCATGCGGTGTGTGCGCAGGATGTTGTGTATCTTGGTCTTGACAATCATCAGCGAGAACGGCTTTGGTATATAGTCGTCGGCACCGCCCTGCAAGCCTTCGAGCTGCTCGCTTACGTCCACCTTTGCCGATAGTATAATTACCGGTATATGGCTCGTGGCAATGTCGCTCTTGACGTGTGTGCATAGCTGTATGCCGTCCATCTCGGGCATCATAACGTCGGTAAGTATAATGTTCACCTCGTTCTGAGCCAACACCTCCAATGCCTCCTTGCCGTTGGAAGCCTCCAGCACGTGGTATTCGCTGCTGAGCGACTGGCACAGATAGTGGCGTATCTCGTTGTTGTCGTCGGTCACGAGCACCGTGGCCTTCTCATCCTCAGGCATAATGCCTTCTTCATCCTCTTCTTCTTCATTGTCGTTCTCGGCACCGGTGCTTGGGGTGTCGTTGCCGTCGTATGGCGTGATGTCCTTGTACAGATTCTCTATCTCGTTGTTGTGCATCTCGTCCTCCGAAGCCGTTTCCTCGGCTGTGTATGCCTCGGCATTAGTGGGCAGGGTTACGCTGAAGGTGCTGCCCTCGCCCAGTGTGCTGTCCACCGACATTGTGCCGTGGTGTAGCTCCACAAGACGTGTAACGATGGACAGACCTATGCCCCAGCCGCCGGTTTGCTTGCCGTTGAGCTGGTAGAAGCGTTCGAAGATGCGCTTCTTCTTCTCCTCGGGTATGCCCTGGCCCGTATCCTGCACCGCAAGGCGCAGCGTATGGTCGTCGGCGGTAGCCACAACGGTTATGGTCTTGCCGTCGGGGGTATACTTAAAGGCGTTGGATATGAGGTTGTTCAGTATCAGTTCGATGTAGTTGGGGTCGCACAGCGTAGGCTTGCCGCCGTCGTTGCAGCACCATTCGTATCTTATGCCGTGCTTCTCGGCGCTCTCCTGGTACAGAGCAAAGTTCTTCTCGATGAGCGTAGACAGCAGGATAGGGCGCACCTTAAGCTTGAAGACGTTAAGCTCGGCGCGTCTGTAGTCCATAAGCTGGTTTACGATATGCATCAGTCGGTTTACGTTCTTCTGTATAAGGTGCAGGCGTGTCTTGGTCCAACCGTCGCGCTGCCGGCTCATAATCTCGTCCAAGGGCGATGCTATGAGCGTTAGCGGTGTGCGCAGCTCGTGCGATATGTCGATAAAGAAGCGCTGCCTCATCTCGTACATCTCCTGCTTGTGCTCCTGCTCCTTGTGCTCGCGCAGAGCCTTCTGCTGCTGCTTCTCGCGTTCGAGAAGGTATCTGAACACGCCATATATGGCACCGATGACGAGCAATAGGTACACTATTTTGGCAGCCCAAGAGGCATACCACGGCGGCAGCACCTTGATAGTGAGCTTTGTAGTGGCGTTGTTCCACTTGCCGTCGTTGTTGGCAGCCCGCACAAGGAAGCGGTAGGTGCCTGGCGGTATGTACGAGTAGTCGGCTACCTGGGTGTCGCTTGAGTGTCGCCACTCGCTGTCGTAGCCCTCAAGCTTGTATGCAAAGGTGTTGTGTCCGCCCGACAGATAGTTGGGCACCGACATTCTCAGCGATATGTCGGTTTGATCGTGTCGCAGGGTTATGCGCTTTGTCTGCATGATGTCGGCAGACAGTATGCCCGATTCGTCGCCCGGTGTAACGACGTTGTCGTACAGTCGCAGCTCGGCGATAATGGGTTCCGGTGCGAATGGGTTGTCGGTAAACCGCTCGGGGTTGAACGACGCAATGCCGTTGATACTGCCGAAATACATAATGCCGTTGTGCGCCTTCAGTGCAGCGTCTGGCATAAAGAGGTTGTTGGGCAGTCCGTCCTTTACGGTGTAGTATTTAAAGTTGTCTCTCTCCGGGCGAAATGTACACAGGCCGCGGTTGGTGCTGAGCCATATCTTTCCCATCGTGTCTTGCAGCATGGCGTACACCATATTGCCCGGCAGACCATTGTCGCGGGTATAAGCCTTAACCTTGTTGTGCGGCAGGAAGGCGTATGCTCCCTGCTGCGTGCCAACCCACACGTTGCCCTTGCGGTCGGCTGCAATGGTGTTGACGCAGGTGTGCCGCATCTTGTCGTAGGCTTCGGGCAGGGGTTCATAGTGCAGGCTGCCGCCCTGAAGGCGGTAGGTATACAGTCCGTCCTCGCCTCCAATCCACAGCTTTCCGCTTCGGTCGCTGTAGATGATGCGCACACGTTGCGGGTAGCTGTAGTCGCCACGCATGTTCTTTGGCAATGGTGTAATGGTGGAGGTGGTGTTGTCGTACAGTTTCAGTCCGGTGAGCGAGCCCAACAGCAGCTTTCCGCCACCCAATGGGTATATGTCGTATATGCTGTTGTCGTCAGCCACGTTCGACTTCATCCTTACCGACCGTATGCTGTGGTTCGACAGGTTTACAATAGCCATACCGCCGAGCTGTGTACCCACATACATCACATTGTTCTTTTGGTCTATGTACATAGCCTTAATGTCGTTAGACAGCAGTCCGTTGGCAGTGGTCAGTAGGTCGAAGTGGTGAGTTTTGGGGTTGTAGTGGTGCAAGCCTCCGTTGGTTCCAATCCACAGGTTGTGGCTGCTGTCCTCGGCTAT